>BDTD01000010.1 GCA_002897635.1 bacterium BMS3Abin11
CGTGTATATATTACAAGGGCAACCAGTGCTAAGAGTGACAGGATACTGAAGATGACCATCAAATCGAGTGACCGATAGATGGTGAAGTCATCAAGGAACAGGCCCATTTCTGATAGTCTGGGGAACATTATCTGTCCCAGATAAAAGATGACCGCAACTGACTGGGTCAGTAGCCTTTCACTGAGAGTAAAGTTACGCGATGCATAATTGAGTATTTGCTCATAGTGGCCGGCAAAATAAATAAAACCGGTGATGAGGGGGAGAAATACAAAGAGGAATTGCAACACCCAAAGTCGCCGCCTGTTTCTGGTATTATGGGTGTGAAAATTAAATAACAGGTATTCAATTGTGAGGATGTAGAGTGGTATCAGGGCAGCACTTTCCTTGCTCAATAAAGCAAGCGTGGAAAAAATCGAGATGCCGATAATGGGAAACAACAATCTAAGAGATTTACCATTTTTCTCTTCAAGTCTTGCCCGGACGTAGACGATTAACGCCAGTAAGGTGAACAGGGAAGCAAGCTGCGCCATGCGTTGCACTACATACATGACGGTACTGACCTGTAAAGGGTGCAGTAGCCAGAGTGCAGACACCAACAATGCAATCGGTATTGATGATCGCCTGTTATCGACGGCATTTAAGCAAAGGGAGCTGAAGATGAAGAGAGTCACACCGATAAGCAGGTGGATAAGCAGATTAGTCAGCTTATGATAATAAGCATTTTCAGTGCCGGAGAAAAAATTATTTAAGATCAGCGTGGCGCGGGATAGTGGCCGGTATGGGGCTGTTATTCCATCTCCTAATACGGATGATTTCAGAGTCTCCCAGGACGCATCAGTTGCCTGTATATTGACGAAGTTTGAGTAGTCATCAAGCAGAAATGGGCCATTTAAGCCGGGAAAATAGATGATGAAGACAAAAACAAGTAGGGCAGGCAATGTGTACCTGGCGTTTATTTTCAAACTCAAGCTGACTCACCCAGTGTGCGTAGTGTTCTGATCCCAGGTGCATTTTAACAGCTGGCAATAAAATAAAAAGGGCCGCAGGAAAGCGGCCCTTTTCTATGATCCCGATTAACCGGGATCATGTTTCATACATAACTGATATGTATGTGATCAGTTATGTGATCCGTGTCACCTTTACCTTTAGCGACAGCTGGATGGCAGCAGACGTTTCAGGCCCACGGAAAGTGCAGTACCTGCAGCTCCGGCCGTGCCCACGGTAGATGTACCCGCACAATCCCAATCAATCGATCCCGTCGCATTTCGGCCTGTCAATTCAATATAGAATGCATCGTTGACAGCTCCGCCATTTACAGTATCTACACCTGCTGCAGAGGTATCGATCTGAATATAGAGACGTGAAAAGTTAGTGTTATAGGTCGGTGTTCCTGTTGCAGAGGAGATAGTAGCCATATTGACGAATTTGCTGTCTACGTCTGAAAAGCCAGCTGTAGTTCTATACCGTGGCCATCCACCTTCAGATTGAAAATATTCGGAAATTGCTAATTTGGCTGGGGCGGCCGCAGCTATACCCTCAGAGACCTTTGCGCGCACACTGTAGTCCTGATATGCCGGTATCGCGATGGCGGCAAGAATGCCGAGGATCGCGATGACGATCATCAGCTCGATAAGTGTAAAACCTGATTGGATTCTTTTCATTTGAGAAATCTCCGTTAAGTTTAATTTATATTTATTTTTGTAGTGAAAAATTGATACACCCGTTCTTTTAGTTTGATCGTGTGTTCCTATTGCTATAAAGTAAGCAGTAAACGTGCCAGGCGTAAGATGCATTTTATCTAATTTTAAGTTTCCATGAAATGATGATGTATATCAATTAGTTATCGTAAGTAAGAAAGTTGTGTTCTTGATAAATCGGAATTCTTAAAATGCATTTATTGTAATGCATAACGAAGGGGAGGGAAAATAATGACAGATAAGTGACCATTTATGGTCGATGCTGACAATATTTGTCACTTTTAATCTCTGTTCAGCAATCTGTCTGTTTCTTGTCCGAATGAATTCGGACCTACAATAATTTTCTTCCTCGGGCTATTACACACTCCTGTAGGTGCGAATTCATTCGCACACCAGAGGAGAAAAACTGTGCAAGGAAGAAAAAAACCGTTTAGGCCTCTTAACGACAATTTGTCGGGACGTATCGTATCAGAGTAAGGCTGTCCACTGTGCCTGTGGCATTATCACTGACTGAGCAGTCCCACTTGATAACACCGGTTGCTAAAATGGGTTTAAGTATGAGAAACATATTGGCAACGCCGACGGTCGTATCATTGATATCAACAGATATATAACCATTTGATGTTATGGTAATTTCATCAATATATTTGGTGACGATATTTGATTGACCAGCATCACCTCTACTCGTTGGAAAGCTGCTTTCAGACCAGTAATATGTGCCAATTGCTGTTGTGAAAGGGCTGACGGATAGCAGGGCTTCACTGACTTTTGCCCGGATGGAATAATCTCTGTAAGAAGAAATCGCAATAGACGACAATATGCCAAGTATTGCAATGACAATCATCAGTTCGATAAGTGTGAACCCGTGTTGATTCATTGCTCCCGCCAGCTTTCTCTTTGTCATTTTTCGCTGCCCTGTCTGTATACAGACTCACATTAAATAGGTTTGGCATGTTGGTTTTCCTTTTTAGACATTGCAATTTGTGTACCAAGTGCTCTAGACATATTGCTGGGGGGGGGGAGTGAAATAAATATTTTTAACTCATAACATATTTATTATGTATAAAATAATAATTTATTTTATAATATTAAATAGATAAAGATATAATCCTGATTGACTGTATCAAAGCTAAGCTTCGTTGAAAATGTGCTTGAAGGTGACAATATTTTGAAGTGTTTGCCTGAATTTGTCATAAACATGTGTGCAGAGTGTTAATCGAGTGATAATTTTTTTAATTTATATCTGAATGAACGAAAAGAAACACCTAGAGACTCGGCTGTTCGCGTTTTGTTGAAGCTGTGTTTTTCCAGTGCCTGCTGTACCACTTCCCTTTCGATGCGCAACAGAAAATCATCCAGTGATTCGTTGGGCAAAGGCTTGTTTTCCGCGGGTTTGCCAGATGGCCCCGCTGTTTCATGCAAAGCCAGTTCCGGCAAAGGAAAATTCAAATCATCGGCGCTAATGGTGTGTCCTTCACCTAGTGCAACGGCCCGTTCAAGTATATTTTCCAGTTCGCGAATATTTCCTGGAAATGAATAGGAGAGTAATTTTTCATAAAAATCAGGGGTTATCTCGGGCAGAGCAATACTATTTCGGTCCGAAATTATTTGTAAAATATGCTCCACCAGTTCCACTATGTCCTCAGTGCGGGCGCGCAATGGGGGGACATCCAGCTCAATAACATTGATGCGGTAATAGAGATCCTCACGAAATTTACCACTTTTTACCAGCGAACCCAGGTCCTGATGGGTAGCACTTAATATACGACAGTCAAAAGACAGTTCTTCGTGACTACCTACCGGGCGGATGGCTCTTTCCTGTATGGCTCTTAACAGCTTTGCCTGCATGGAAAGAGGCAGCTCAGCAATTTCATCAAGAAACAGGGTTCCACCTTCAGCTGCCTGGAATAAACCCGGATGGTCTGAAATGGCTCCTGTAAAACTTCCCTTACGGTGGCCAAAAAATTCGCTTTCCATGAGTTCGGCTGGAATGGCACTGCTATTGACGGCAATAAATGCTCTCTCTCTTCTCGGGCTATTGTGATGTATTAACCTTGCAACAAGCTCTTTACCTGTCCCTGATTCGCCATGAATGTAAACAGGTGCCATGCTTCTGGCAAGTTTGCGAATTTGTTCCCTGATTTTCAGGATACAGGCGGACTGACCAAGCAAGCGGGGGCCGCTAGTATTGTTGTATTTCCTGTCTGTATTAGTACCGAGGGCGAGGGCACTTTCAATTAACGCGCGTAGCTGCTTAAGATCGACAGGCTTGGAGACGAAATCAAAAGCCCCGGCTTTCATGGCGTCGATGGCAGCCTGCATGTTGCCATGGGCTGAAATAACAGCGACAGGTATTTCCGGCATTGACTGTTGAATGAAATTGACGATCTCAAGCCCATTGCCATCGGGTAGCCTTAAGTCTGTCAGGCATAAGTTAAAGTTTCTGCTATTCAATTTAGCAATGGCATCTTTGACTGAGACAGACGTTTCAGATTTCAATCCCATGCGAGCAAGCGTTAAAGATAAAAGTTCCAGGATGTCAGGTTCGTCATCGACAAGCAGCACAAGTGGTGAGGATGTTGGCATTTTTATTCCTGTAGGTGATATTGGAGCCGGTGGCAAGTGTTTTTGCTGGCCAGCGTTAGTACAAAATTGCCGTTGCCAGATTCTTTATGAATATACTCGAGAGAAGCTCCATTGCTTAAACAAATCTTTCTGGCAATAAATAACCCCAGACCGTTGCCAGTTGATGAGGTTGTAAAAAAGGGTTCGAACACTTTATCCTGGATGGATCTGTCGATGCCAGGGCCGTTGTCAGATAGCCTGATGGTACAGCCTTCACCAGATGTATTTTCAGAAATATCTATCATTATGATTGGTGATTTTGATGCGTCAGCATAGCGTAAAGAGTTTGTTAACAGATTTTGAATCACCTGCCGCAGCTGTGCGGGATCGCCGTAGGCGCTAGTGACACGGTCTCCACTAAGAAGGATAGAATCCTCAGAGAGTCGGTTTTCACGTGTAAAATCATTTATGACCCTGCCCAGCCAGTCATGTACGGATATTTTCTGAAGATTTTGCTCATTCTGCTGCCCTAATCCTAGTACAGTATTAATGATTTGGTCGATGCGTCTGCTCTGGCCTTCGATAATCTCAACGAGTCGAATATCCTCCTTGCGGATGGCGGGAGATTCACCGAGTAACTGTCCTGCGTGACAAATTGCTCCTAGCGGATTTCGAATTTCATGAGCAATACTGGCTGATAACCTTCCCATGGCAATAAATTTTTCATTCCTTTTTTCTTTTTCAATCTGACTATAGTCATCAAATAAAATTAGATAACCATTTTCAGCTTTATCACCTAAGGGTTTGTAGCGAGTGAGGATCGTTTTACCTGATGGTAGTTCTATTTTTGATTCTTTTTCATGAGATATTTTGCTAAAGTATGCATCATCCAGACTTATTTTATTGATCAGGGAATCGAAGGACAATGGTATATTGATGCTGTCTGGGGCTGTCAGTAGCTCTCTGGCGCTATTATTGAATAAAATTACCTGAGACGACTGATCGACGACAATAATGCCGGATTCGAGTTGTTCAATAATGAGCTGGTTAATATCCCCCATCTTTTGCAAAGTAATATTTTTCTCAGCAACTTCAATTTCTGTTTTTCTTAGCAGTAGTGTCAGGTAGTAAATAATAAATGCGGTGATAAACAGGCCGCTGCCAATAAACCCGAGGGAGGTGAAACCACCAGGCGGCTGTTGGTTTATTAAGATTTCATAAAAATGTTCAAGTATCAGGAGTATTGTCGCTGTCGAGGCTGTAATGAGCGCAGCTCTGCCTCCAAGCAGAATCCCGGAGGCTGAAACTGTAATAAAAAAAAGTATTTCAATCCCTGATCCTCTACCTGAACTGGCATTATACAGGAGTATGGTGATGATAATATCTACCAGTATTTGAAGTCGACACTGGATAATATACCCTGGCCAGTCATTATGTATTAAAAATGCGAAAAGAAGGCTTAAAAATGCATAGCTAAAACTGGTGTAGAGGAATAGTTCAGGGTGTCTACTACTGAGGCTGCCAACACTAACGCTGGTAAGACTGGCAGTGGAGAGAAAAACTGCCAGTAACATACGGTAAAGGTTTAAATAGAATAATGAGCGCCAATATTCAGTACCACCTTCCCTGGGGGTAGAGTCAGTGAGGATTCTGCTACCGAAGATATATTGTCCTGGCGTTCTCATAGCAATTGAATATGCCCTGAAGAGCTGATGCTAATTTTCTCTATGAATGTGGTCTTGACTGCAAAAATATTTGCCCTTATCTTTCACGGCTTCATCAACAGGAATATGAATCCCACATTTTGTGCAACTGACCATATCTCGCGTTTTCTTTTTCATAAGAGGTTCTGGTTTTTTATTTTGAATCGTGTGGTAGATACGTAGTCCAACCCATACAATAATAAACAGTATGACAAGTTTGATAATCATTGATAATAGTGGTCGATCCAATTTTGTGAGTATAGGCGTCTATTTTTTTGAAGAAAAGACATTCAGAATTGTAGCACGTGATAAAAATGTGTTGTCATTGGTGACCCTGGCCCTATGCGAGTTCTTTCTTCGAAATAATCTTAGGGAACTTCTGATTGATTATGTCATATCTCTATCTCACTGGTCGAAGCATACATCTCTGCGGTGTCGCGTTTCTTGCAAAGAACCAGGCTATTCGCTGCGAAGCGCCTTGTAGCTATGTGTTTCAGGTCTCACAGAGACATGGTATGTAATCAGAGGTTTCTTAGATGAATACAGTAATGAAAAATATTATTAGTGACAAACTCTATTTTATTATTATTGCTGCTTTCGTCATTTTTTCTTTCACCCTGATTTATATCTCGATGTCCTGGGGTGTTGGTCTTTCTCCAGATTCACTGGTATATATCAGGATCGCAGAGAGTCTTGCGACAGGAAACGCTGCGGAATCTTCCCAACATTATCCACCGCTATACAGTTTTTTACTTTTTCTTCCATCTATTGTTGTAGATGATACTTTAATTTCTGCACGATGGATTCAAATATTGATATTTTTGACGACGATCGTTTCACTGGCAGTAATGCTTAAGAGAATCACTGATCAAGGTACTGGATGGGTGTTTATCGGGATATTCGCTATTTTCACAGCCCCTCATCTATTTTCAATTTATATGATGGCATGGTCTGAGGCATTGTTTCTATTGCTTACACTGGCCGGATTTTATTTTCTTGCACATTTTATATCTAATCAAAAGAAATCTATATTGGTCTGGAGTGCCGTATTCTTTGCACTCGCATTTTCAACACGGTATGTTGGCATCGTACCCATAGGTACTGCCATCCTCGGTTTGATCATTTTCTCAAAAAAGCGCTGGTCAGAAAGATTAAAGAATACAGGGCTCTTCACATTCCTGTCACTCTTACCGATGTTGCTGTGGATAATTTGGGGGCAGGTAACACAAGAACCTGGAGTCCCACGCGTTTTTGCCTATCATCCGATAGGTATTGAAAAGCTGAGTTCAGGTATTGAAGAAATGCTTGGCTGGTTTTATTTATCATCGGTGATGTCCTGGGTTTTGCTCAGTATTTTCCTGATCAGTTACATATTTATGACCGTGAGTTGCCGAACGGCTGATTTCAGCCAGTTAGCAGTATCTGAAATTCTCAAAAAAATACTATTTTTATTCATCCCTCTTTACCTGGTATTTCTGGTGATATCCATCTCTTTTTTTGATGCCCATACCCCTCTGGATTCAAGAATATTAATCCCGGTCTATTTCTTTCTTATGATTGCTCTGATTCTGGGCTTAAGTTCAATCACAGCAGGCACCTCTCTTTGCAGATTATTCAATATATCAGCATTTCTTGTTGTGTTGATTCTCAGTTTTGTACAAATAACGCATCTACAGTCGCTAGTGACCTACTTTTCTACAAATGGGGTCGGCTTTCTTAGTCGTCAATGGGTTGAATCTGATACATTAGCTTATGTTAGAAATGAGCAGACAGGCCACCGCCTAATCTATACAAATGCACCAGAAATTATCGAAATTCACTTAAAAAGGAAAAGTAAGTTCCTCCCTCAGAGAGAAAGTGCGACGAGTAAAATAATAAATAAAAATTTTCAGAACTCCCTACATCAATTGCAGCAGGAATTCAGAGATAAGGACGCAATTCTCATATATTTTTATGCGTTTTCATCCCGTACATATTTGCCGAGCTTAGCTGAATTAAGCGCTAATATTGATATGGATATTTTGTATAAAGGTAAGGATGGAATTGTTCTTCAGGCACATGACTAATATATGGGCACCTCTATTAATTAATGAATATTCATCTCACATCCAAAATCGTCCATCTCTGCGTTAAGAATCTTCGCAATAGCTAGCTATTACGTGCGATCCTTGCCTTGATATGAACGATTTTGCATGCAATCTGATCTATCCATAATTAATAGAAGTGCCCATATGATTTGAAGTGTTATTGTATACAGGAGGTCTCATGATTCATGTTGTTATCGGTACAAAAGCACAGCTTATCAAAATGGCACCGATACTCTATTATTTGCAGCAGAGAAACATTCCATATAACTATATTTCCACCGGGCAACATAAGGAAAAAATTGATGACATTCTGGCCAATTTTGGTTTGCGTCAACCTGATTATGCACTCTGTGAAGCGGATGACATAACCTCTATACAAAAAATGATGACGTGGTCAGTCAGAATAATCTGGCGCACGATACGAAAAAAGAAAGAAATATTTTGTGGTGATAAAGAGGGGATAGTCCTGGTTCACGGAGATACACTTTCTACCCTTCTTGGTGCGATAATGGGGCGCATCGCTGGATTGAAAATTGGTCATGTTGAATCCGGGTTACGTTCATTTGATCTTTTCCAGCCTTTTCCTGAAGAGATTACGCGTTTAATGACATTTTCTCTTGCGCATTATTACTTCTGCCCGGATGACAGGGCGTTACAGAATTTAAAGCGCTACAGTGGAGAGAAGATTAATACCGTTGCCAATACATTGTATGATTCTCTACGCTTGTCTAATAATTTTCCTGACGTATTATCACAATCAGAGATACCGTCACGGCAATATTCTATTGTCACTTTACATCGGCATGAAAATATCTACCGGCAGAATGCACTGGATCGTGTAATGAGATTGGTAGAAGAAATTAGCAAAACACATTTCCTTCTATTTATCCTGCATAAACCCACCGAGAAAAAAATACACCAGTTCAACTGGTATCAGCGTCTGGTGGAGAATACAAATATCGAATTACGCGAGCGCTATGATTATTTTGGTTTTATTCAGTTAATTAAAAACGCTGAGTTTGTGATCAGTGACGGCGGCAGTAACCAGGAGGAGTGTTACTATCTGGGCAAGCCAATAATCCTGTTGCGCAAGGTAACCGAGCGCTATGATGGTCTTGGAGAGAATTGCCTGCTCAGTGAATATAACATTGAGCGGATAAAAGAATTTATCAGTACTATCGATGATCACCAGTTTTCATTTAAGGAGCTGGATGTCAAACCGAGTGAAAAAATTATTGAATCGTGTTTGCCCTTTTCCCAGGTGTAAGAGACAAAACCTATTTTTTTGCAATAAACACCATCTGGTGGCAGTGATAAGGGTCGATATTTTCAAGCAGAGCTTGCATGAAATTCGGGAAGGGGTAAAGCCCGAAGCCATATCCCTGAATATCAGTAAAACCGAGCAGTTTCAGATAGGTTTTCAGGACTCGAAAACTGTAAATAATAAGGTGTCGATGTTCGGGCCTGTCTGATTCGACATCACTGACAAGATCAGGGTTTGATACTTTAATTGTATTTTGATTTTCTAAAAGCAGGAGAGAGTCAGGATGTGGACCAGATGATGGCATTTTACCTGTTATTAATTGCACAATGGTGAACAGGGTGCTTATATTTGGCGTTAGAAGAACGAGTGTGCCTCCTTTTTCCAGTACCCTGGCTGATTCACGCATGAATCGACAGCTAAACAAAAGATGCTCAAGTACTGATAAGGCAAACACACAGCGAAACATTTCATCCGCGTATGGTAAAGCATGGTTTAGGTCATGCTGTGTCGCGCGAATGCCTTTTTCATTACATTTCTTTACAAGCGCAGTATTCCACTCGACACCGTAATAATTATCGCGCGCTATATCGACAGAGGACGATAACTGATCGTACATGTGGCCACGGCTACAGCCACAATCCAGGATTTTCCCCCCATTTTGCATGGCATCTACAATCGCTGACTGAGCGCTGCCATAAGCCTGCTCCATAGTGCGTTGGTATAGTCTCTTAAAATAATTATCAAATAGTGACATCAGTTTGATAAGGCCTTCACCTTTACTATAAGCTGGGTAAACTCTATTCAGGAACCTTTAATCAATTCATGAACTCGTATCTTGCGCCTAAAATATCCAGTTTCTTCGTTGCAAACCTTCACAATAACTAGCTATTACGTGCGATTTGCGCCCCAAACCTGAATATTTTAGATCGCAATCTACTTCGTCCAGAATTAATCAGAGGTTCCTTCGGATTAATCCAATGGTGAGTTATTTGACTGCCCGAGTGCTTTTTTCAGTAAGGCTGCAGTTTCCAGTAGTTTTTTCGGAGCGTTACCCACAAGGGTAAAGTGTCCCATTTTACGGCCGGGTATGGGCTCTTTTTTCCCATAGAGATGAAGAAATACTCCTGGATAGTTTAATAATGCATCCCATGCCGGTGTCCCCCCTGACCAGAGATCACCCAGTATATTGACCATTACAGCAGGTGTTGTGAGATCTGTTTTACCTGGTTTAAAGCCACAAAGAGTACGAACTTGCTGCTGAAACTGGTCGGTCAGACAGGCATCAAGGGTATAATGGCCCGAATTATGGGGCCGTGGTGCTATTTCATTGATCATCAGGCGGTCATTCACATCAACAAAGAACTCCACAGCCAGTACGCCACAGTAGTCGAGTTCCTCTGCCAGGATGCGAGCCATTTTCTCGGCCCTGGCCGCAATCTCTGGATTTACCCTTGCCGGGACTATACTCATATCCAGTATGCCATCGGTATGCCTGTTTTCAGCGATGGCAAAGCTTTCAATATGGCCACAAACGCTACGTGCCAGGACTACAGAAACTTCACAGCTTAGTTCAATAAATTGCTCGAGCACGCAGGATATTGACCCCAGTTGATGAAAAGCGGGCACCAGCTCTGTGGCATTCACAACGAATTTCTGACCTTTGCCGTCGTAACCCAGTGTTGCGGTCTTCAAAATGGCAGGAAAAGAGATGGCTTCGATTGCTACTTCGAGGTCAGCATCGTTTTCTATGACATAGTAGTCAACGGTATCAAGCCCAAAATCACGAAGAGCCTGTTTCTCAAGAATACGATCACGCGCAATATGGATGGTCGTAGCAGAAGGTCTGACGGGAATATGCTGTGCAATGATTTCCAGGCTGGTGGCTGGGACATTCTCGAATTCTGTCGTCACGGCAGCACATTCAGTGGCCAGACGCACAAGAGCGGCCTCATCATTGTAGGCGGCACAGAGGTGTTCGGTTGCGAAAGCGCCGGCCGGGCTGCCAACGTCAGGGTCCAGTACTATGACTTCGTAGCCCATAGTGCGTGCCGCAACGGTGAACATTCGACCAAGTTGGCCGCCACCAAGCAGTCCGAGTGTTGCTCCGGGTAAAATCATTATTGAATCAATTCTTAGAGGGCAGGCAGGCTGTGTGCGATGATTTTATCGGTTTGAGCCTGTCTGAAATCAATCAACTTCTGCATCAATCCCTGATCCGATGCAGCCAGGATAGAGACAGCGAATAGCGCCGCATTCCTGGCACCGGCCTGGCCGATAGCAAAGGTAGCCACCGGTATGCCCGCTGGCATTTGTACAATAGATAGCAGTGAATCCATGCCTTTTAGGTGGCGACTGTTGACGGGAACGCCTAGCACTGGAAGTGTCGTTTTTGCCGCCAGCATGCCTGGCAGGTGTGCAGCTCCGCCAGCACCTGCAATGATTGCCTGCAGGCCCCTGTCGATGGCTGATTCAGCATACTGATACAGAAGGTCCGGGGTTCTATGGGCTGAAATAATCTGAGGCTCATAGGGAATAGAAAACTCGTCAAGTGTGCGGCAGGCATGTTGCATAACATCCCAGTCACTATCACTGCCCATGACGACACCGATCTTGATAATGTCTGCGTTATTTTGATCGTTCATTCTCAGCTGCCTGTTGTCCAGAATCTCGGCGAATTGTGCAGATTTTTATTGCATGTCGCAAGTATTTGTTACTTCTGTTGGGTTTTCAGGCCGTAATATAATATATTTTGTTCTTACGTCCCATACCAAAGCATTGATCATGAAAATAAAGGCCATTTCTATCATCATCCCCTGTTACAACGAAGCAGAAACTATAGATGATTTGATAACAGCAGTTATCAATACTCCGATATCCTACCAAAAAGAAATCATTATTATTGATGACTGCTCCACTGATGGGACACTCGCTGTGCTTGAACAATACAAGGAACAGTCTGAAATAGAAATATTCCATCATGATAAAAATCAGGGAAAAGGAGCGGCATTAAGAACGGGGATATCTCATGCGACGGGTGATATTGTTATTATCCAGGATGCCGATCTTGAGTATGACCCGGGAGAATACCCTGGTTTGATAAAACCTTTTGAGGATGGTGTTGCTGATATTGTTTACGGTTCACGTTTTAAGGGTGCACAGGCCGAACGCATACTTTATTTCTGGCATAGTATGGGAAATAAGTTTCTCACGCTATTTTCTAATATGATGACCAATCTGAATCTGACTGATATGGAAACCTGTTACAAGGTTTTCCGTAGGGACATCATCCAGAATATTAGAATCGACGAAGATCGCTTTGGTTTTGAACCTGAAGTAACTGCAAAGTTAGCCGCCTATAAGCCCAGATTACGAATCTATGAGGTGGGTATCAGTTATTACGGCAGAACATACGAAGAAGGCAAGAAGATAGACTGGAAAGACGGTATGGCGGCAATCTGGTGCATTCTTAAATATAATATTTGGGCACGTTGACAACGGGGTTCTAATACAGGGCACCCCACAGTCTTACAGATTTAAGGAACCTCCAATTTATCATGCCATGATTAATCGGTGGCTCCTAAAGGTACTTTATAGTGCAGGCTCAATGCTAAACAGGCATGAAGCAAGGTCCCCATCAGCAAGTTGACTGCACCAGACTAACTTCGTCCATCCATCCAGATGTTCTATGCCCTGAAATCCGCTGTATCCCAGGCGCGTATTTCGGGGATGAAGCCGGGTCAGGAAAATATAACGGGCGCCCGAGCTGTTTGAGAGTGAACGGTAACTGGCCTCATCAATCGGCGAAGGGGCTGTCACACCTGTTCTGTCGCTCAATACAGCGAGATATGAGGGTTTGAAGTACAACAGCTTTTCATCTTCTGGCACGGTGTCTTTTACATATTTAAAATCTTTTAGCATCTGATTTTGCAGTGTCAGTTGCTTAGATGCCACGTATTGACTTGCCTGGCGAAAAATTTCATAGACAGGAACCAGCTGTTTCCCAGAGGCTAGAGCCAGCCGTGCATGAATGAATGCATGAGAGGGCAGAGTCGCCGCTAAAACAATCAGATAGAAACTGGCCAGTACGAGTCCTTTCTTCTTATTCTCTTTTTTCAGCTCCAGCAGTTTCTTGATGGCATAACCTGCGTAGATCAGCAGCAGAGGCATAATCGGGAAGACCAGGCGAAATAACTGTCCGGGGTATGGCCAGACTAGCAATATCAAAACAAAGAAAAGCACATACCAGGCATCATATTTGTTCTTGAGAAGGCGTAGAAAAAGTCCTGACAGGGACGTTAGCGCTAGCAGTAGTATGACAAAATAAGAAGCTGAGAATGCGCCGGTTTTCCAGTGTATCAGCCAGAAACTTGTCCAGGACTCCAGCTGGTATTTTAGCTGTGTCATTAGAGAAAAATGAACAGGGATATCACTGCCCGATGCATACAAATCTACACCGGAAATGTATTGAATTAATATACTCAGATAATGGCTTTGTTTTACTGGTCCCCACAGTGCCATCAATAATAAATAAAGTACCAATGATGCCACCACGATCAGGGCTGGTTGAAATTGAAGCTTTTTTTGTGTAATGCTGGCGAAAAATGACTGTGCCACTATAGCCAGGCCCAATGCAATGCCAGTCGTACGCGTCAGCATAATGGCGGCGAGTAATAAAATTACCAGAATGAGCTGGCCACCAGATCTTTTTCGCTCAGCTGTGTAGACCAGTAAAAAAATAAGTACTAGCAATAGATATAAGGACTCGCTTAATATTCCCTGCAGGCCTAACAGGAATCCAGGCGATAAGGAAAAAACTAGCAGCGGAAAAATTGCCAGTACCCGATCATTCAGCCATTGGTACGCTAACAAATAATAGAAATACAAGCTGACCAGCCCCATCACTGCGACGAGCAGATGGGCATATAACAGTGAGTGAGCCGCTCCCGAAAATGCCAGTAACCAGGGGAAAAATGGTGGAAAATCCTGTAGCAGCCAGGCTGAAGCAATAGCGTTTGATTCGCTTACCCAGGGAGAGTAATGCCTCGCCATTACCAGATAGTGTACGCTGTCATTAGCCAGGCTTGATAGACTATCGTACCAGACTAGTTTCGATAACAGGTAAACAAGATAAATTAAAAGAGGAGGCCAGATCAGGTGGATTATTTTATTTCTTGCCATACCAGGATTCTAATCCAAAAACGGATAGCAGAATACTCTCTCGGAATCCATGAAGGTGTTAAAATATCATGAGTCGTTAAACCTGGCGCTTGTCTCTGTCCATTCACTCTATAGGGCACCTCTATTAATTATGGATAGATCAGATTGCATGCAAAATTGTTCATATCAAGGCAAGGATCGCACGTAATAGTTAGCTATTGCGAAGATTCTTAACGCAGAGATGGACGATTTTGTATGTGAGATGAATATTCATGTGTAATAGAGGTGCCCTATAATAAAACCCATGTCAAAAACATCGCTACAGGTGCTGGGTATGCTTGCCAGCGGGAATTCCCTATCAGGTGAATTAATAGGCCAAACACTGGGCATCAGCCGCATGGCCGTATCCAAAGCAATAAAAGGTCTTAATCAGCGTGGATTGAATATAACGTCAGTGTCAGGCAAAGGGTACCAGTTAGAGTCTCCAGTACAATTGCTTGATAAGGAAGTGATTTGCTCAGCATTGAGTGAAACTGTTCTCCTGAACAGTCATATAGAGATTTTGCAACAAATCGAATCCACTAGTGACTATCTTCTTCAGCAATCAGAAACGAGAGATATTAACCGGGCCGTCTGTCTCGCGGAATGCCAGAATAGCGGTAGAGGGCGACGTCAGAGAGAATGGCATGCAACTCCCTACCGGAATATTATACTCTCGATGGGCTGGTGCTTTGATGAGGGGATGGCAGGCCTCTCTGGATTGGGTATAGCAGCGGGGATAACAATAGCCAGGACAATGCATGAGGCTGGGTTTGACAGAGACATAGGACTCAAGTGGCCAAATGATATAGTCTGGAACGATAGCAAGCTGGGTGGTTTGTTGATTGATGTGCGAGGTGAACACGATGGGCCCTGTCTTGTTGTAATGGGCCTGGGTTTAAATCTTGCTTTGTCCGAAGAAGATCAAAAAAGCATTGATCAGGTTTGTGTTAGCCTTGAGCAAATCACGAATAATGCCATTGACCGCAATTCTCTTGTGATTGATCTGATTCGCGCGTTGACAGAACTGTTTGAAACGTATACCTCTTCAGGTTTTGAAAGTTATCAGCACTTATGGACTGATTACGACTGCCTCTACAACAGAGAAGTTAAGGTAATTAGAGGTGAAGCATCTTTTTCAGGTATCGCGATGGGTATTGATGAGTTTGGTGCCTTGTTGCTGGATGAAGGGAAAGAGCCATTCAGCAGATTTTTGTCGGGTGATGTCAGCCTGAGATTGGCTTTATGAATCTACTCATCGACAGTGGCAACAGCTTTATAAAGTGGGCGTTGGCAACTGATGAATCGTTTATCATAGGAAGTCAGTGCCTCACAACTGCTGTTTCCAGTTTGCACGAAAAATGGGTAAACTTCGGTGTCCCTGCTCGGGTGATTGTCTCGAATGTGGCGGGAGAAAGTGTTGCCAGTGAAATAAGAAAAGCAGTAGCTGTGCTATGGCAGCTTGATACGGAATTTATAGTCAGTAGCCAGAACTGTTGCGGCCTGACAAACAGTTACCGTAAGCTGGAGCAACTGGGTGTTGACCGTTGGATGGCGATGCTGGCAGCATATCGAATGACACAAGACCCGGTAATCGTCGTAGACTGTGGAACAGCGGTTACTATTGATTTAGTCAATGAAAGAGGTCTCTTTGTAGGGGGTGTCATCATGCCTGGTTTGAATACGGCTTTTCAAAGTCTAAGGGCTGATACTGATGCTGTTGAAGAGATTCGCGACACGAGCACTGTCGCTAGTGCTGCCGCGCTATCAACAGAGGAGGGTGTGCTGGCCGGTGTTCTATTTGGCCTTGCTGGTGGGATAGAGAGGGTGGTCAGAGAGCAGTCATCAGAGATAGACAGGAAACCCGTTATTTATATGACAGGGGGGGACGCGGAGAAACTGGTACCGTATCTGACCATGCCAGTTGTTTTACAGCCAGATCTGGTGCTACAGGGGTTGAGGGTATTTGCTTCGAAAAACTATAGGCCTGAGACAAAAGATTAAAGACCAACTCGAAGGAGAAAAGAAGACCCTAGGGCTAATTTTTATGCTTTGTCTTTCCCCTTCACCCTTTCCCCTTTAACCTTTCATCCTTTATCCTTAATCGTCTTCGCCTTTTTCCCAACCCTGCCAATAGCAAAAGCCGCTGGAATCACGATTAATGTTATTAGGGTCGAAAAGATCAACCCCCACGACAGCGCCAGTGCCATGGGTGATACAAATGGATCCATACCACCCCAGCCATAGGCGGTTGGCAACAGACCCACAACGGTGGTGGTGGCCGTCAGTATCACAGCCCGTAGGCGCCGCCGGCCTGCCTCCATGATCGCATCGAAGGTATCCATTCCCTGTTCAATAGCGCGCTGGACAAAGACCAGCAGCACCAACGAACTGTTAACGACCACACCGGTTAATGCTACACCGCCCATCAGGGCGAAGAATGACAGCGGCATCGGGTGCCAGAATTTATCATTCAGGTAGAAACCGATGATAATACCGATGGCACCAAAAGGTATTGCCAGCATGACATAGAAGGGGTAACTAAATCGATTGAACTGGATGGCCAGGATAATAAATATCCCCAGCATGGCGAATACCAGGGACTCCATCAACCCTTTGACGGATTCCTGGTTTTTTTCTTCTTCGCCACCATAATTAACGGTCACCTTGTCCTTTAGATCACCTAGCCATTTTGGTTCATTTTTTGCTACCAGGGCGTTCAGTGCCGAACTGGTAATGATATCGTTGTTGATATTTGCGGCGACGTGGATGACGCGTATACCTTCTTTGTGTCGAATAGTGGTGAACCCCGGTTGCTCCACGAGCTTGGCGATCTCTTTCAGGGGGATCAGGCCACCGCGGGTATTAGATATTAGAAGATTTTCCAGATACTCGCGCTGTTTGGCAGGATTTGCCGGGTAGCGAACGGTGATGTCAATTTCCTCTGTACCGCGTCGTGTGGTGGCGACTCTGAGTCCGCCTACAGCGGCACGGACATGTGAGGCTATGGTGCTTAAAGGCACCCCGGCATAGGTAGCCAGTGCCCGGTTGACCACTACATGCAGTGATTTATCGCCAGCCTGGGAGCCGCTTTCTATGGATGTGATGCCATTGATACCTTTCAGGTATTCCATCAATTGCTCAGAGGCTTTTTTGTTATCGGCAGCTTTCCCCTTTGAAATTTCCACCTGCAATGCGCGTCCGGCTGGCGGACCGGGCTTTAGCTCCGCAAAAGCGAACTTCATGCCAGGGAACAGCGGAGGGATTTCTTTCTCCATTCGCCGCATATCCACCATGGCATCATGGCCTTCGCGTGAGATGGCTGGCTGGTAGATGACAGATATCTGGCCAAATCGCGCACCGCGCTGGGTCAGAGGATCTCCACTATCGATAGCGATCTGTCCAGTGCTGATCAGCGTGGTTTCCAGTACCGTGTTATCAGTACGCTCTCTGATGGCCCTGTCGATCTCGATCATTTTCGCCCGCATGAAATCAAGACGTGTACCGGCAGCAGCGGTAACACGAACCGTGTACTGGTCAATACCCGCAGGAGGAAAAAGCTGGAAAGACATTTTTGTTGTGGCCAGATAAAAGCTACCAATTAACAGCAGCAGGGCAAGGATGACGGTAATCCAGCGGAATCGTATGGCCTGCCTGAGGATGGCAAGATATGTGTTTTCCATGGCGGTAATCCAGTGGCGTTCCTCGGGGTGTTTATTGGCACTGGCAAAATGGGCAACATGACCTGGCAGGATCAGAAAGGCTTCTAACCAGGAGAAAAATAACAGTGTGATGACAACAATCGGTACGGCAACAATGAATTTACCGATGATGCCTCCCATAAACATCAATGGGCCGAAAGCAACCACCGTGGTCAGTATGGTTGCGCTCACCGGACCGATGATTTCAACCGAACCATTGACGGCTGCAGCAATTGGATTTTCCCCTTTTTCCATATGCCAGGTAATATTTTCACCGACAATGATGGCGTCATCGACCAGCATGCCCAATACCATGATGAAGCCGAGCATAGAGACCAGATTTAAGGTTATACCCGCTGTATACAGTGAAAACAGGCCGATGGAGAAGACAATTGGCAGACCGAGAGTGGTGGTAAAGGCGACAGAGGGGCGAAGAAAAAGTGCCAGCGAAATCAGCACCAGGAAGAGTCCGACGATACCATTATTGGTCAATACGCCCAGACGCAGTCGGGCAAAACGGGAGAAATCCTGATAGGTATCAACGCGAACATCTGCGCCATGCCTGTCGGCAACAGTGGCGATGTAGTCGCGGATGCGATCAACGGTTGAAATGATATCAGCCCTGGTCTGTTTTAGAATGATGATGGACAAGGCGGGTTTACCCTCAACATCATAAATTTTTGAAGGTTTCTCCAGTGCCTCTGTAATGGTCGCAATGTCTTTAAGTCGCAGGGCATCGCCGCGTTCGTTTGCTCGTAATACCAGCTCACCGGCATCTTTTGCACCTTTCAGTTCACCTGTAATTCGTATCGCATATTTTTGTTTTTCGGTTTCCAGGTCACCGCCCGGGACACTGACATTCCATGATTTGATGACGCGTACCACGTCACCGATAGCGATGCGCTCCTTGCGCATCTTTTCAGGATTGAGCGTGATGCGAATTTCCGCTTTGCGCTGTCCTTGAATGAGGACTTTGGCAACCCCTTCGATTTGCAGCAACTCATCGGCCATATCTTTGCCGAGACGGTGCAGTTCAAGGTCGCTGCGTTTGGCAGAGACCGCCAGATTGATAACAGGAAACACCGATCCATCGATCTCAGTCACAAACGGGTCATAGGGAAGATCGGAGGGCAGGTCCGCCTGATTAACCGCCTGCTGGACATCGCTGACGATACGTTGACGGTTACTCGCTTCCGGGTCGATCTCCAGATTGATGCGTCCTGAACCGGGAAAGGAGGTTGACGTCATCTTGTCGATGCCACTGGTTGATTTCAACTGCTGTTCTATCGGTATGACGATCAGCCGCTCTACTTCCTCAGGCGAGGCTCCAGGGTAACTGAAATCAATCTGGATTCGATCCAGATTTACATTCGGAAATGCTTCGCGGTTGATCTCCACCATGGCATACAGTCCAAGCGCCAACATAAAAAAGGAAACCATGTTTATGATCAGTGGGCGGTTGACGAGGAATTTTATTATTGTTCGCATAGAAAATCAGTACAGTTCCAAGATCCAAGTTCCAAGTTCCAGGTCTGGAAAAAAAGCTTCAACTTGGAACTTGGAACTTGGATCTTGGAACTTCTTTCTATCTATCATCATAAATCATTCCAGACAACCCCACGTAACCGAGCCAGTTCATTCTGCGTACTCACTAGATCAACCTGTGAATTTGCCAGCGCTGATTCTGCCAGAGAAAGGTCTTCTTCAAAGTTAATCAAATCAGCAGTGGTAGTGCGCCCGGTGCGAAAGCGGGATATTGCCTCATTGAATTTCCTTTTTTCGGCCTGCTTGAGGCGAGTGTTACTGGCAATCGACTTTTTCTGGTCTTCAATCAAACCTCGTAAACGGTCAATCTCATTATTCAAATCGATATCCAGCTGACGGATCTGATTGTCAGCAATATCTCTGTTTAACAGAGCCTGCTGCAAGGTGGCATGAAGACCCTGCTTGTCCAGTGCGGCACGGTATTCCAGACCTACTTTACCGGCAAGATCAGATCTATCGACATAGGTATTTTCTGCGGGTCCGGTTTTTACCCTGGCACCCACTGAGACAATGACATCAATGATATCCTTTTTGTTATCACGCTGTATTTTTATATTGCTCTCAGCTACTTTTTTGCTGGCGTATGCATTGCGGAGCGATGGACTATAATTGAATACTTCATCGTGCAATATCTGACGGGAAGGTACGTCCTGTTTACTGTAATTCAGTCTGGAAGTAAATTGTGTTGTTGCAGGGATATTCATCAGGCGATTGAGATTGTACAATTGTTGATTTCTTGCCGTTTCCAGCGCGGTCAGTGCGGCAAGTTTTCTGTCCAGGCGTGCCTGGCTCTGAAGAATGTCCTTTTCTTCACTAATGCCCAGTTTTTTGTTGCGGACCACGTATTCCTGCAGGCGGCGAAGCCGGTCAATGCCATCGCGGGTGTTGGCCAGGTTCACCTCAATGGTGGCAAGACCAAAATAGAGCGTAGCGATCTGCCTGGCCAACACATCTCTGAGTTTGTATTCATCTGCCTTGCTTGAGTCAATTCGTGCTCTGGCGGCATCCTGCAGTGACTGGTATTCAATATTGCCAGCCCCTTTCAGCAGTGGTCTCCGATAGGACAGGTTGACAGCCGAGTCATTGGACGGGTTGGGCAAGCTTGGGATAAAGACCACATCGTTATCAGTTCGGTTGTAAGAGGCATCCAGTGTGATGCTGTCCCCCGATGCAAGTTTTCGCGTTAAAGCGCCGCGTGCTATCAGGATATTTGCCGGTGTACCGAAGACTGCAAGATCATGGGAAAAACTGGTGCTGGCTATCGCATTCCAGCCTAACGTGGCATAGATCCTGTTTAGCTCCAGTGTACTGCGCTGGATTTGTAGTATCGCAGACTGCAAATTCGGGTAGACGGCAATAACCCTGGTCAACACTGCTTCGTAGGTTTTGCTCTCGACTTCTTTTACCGCATCTCCGGTAACAGAGCCTTGCGCATGGCCGGGCAAATAAAAGGCGATAAGCAAAAACAGCAGGAGCCTGATATGAAATCGATGCAAAGGTATACTAAGTCGTGTCACAATATTATTCTTAATCGGTAATGGGTTTCTCTAATGATTCATTAATGTTCATCTTGAATCAATTAGAGGTACTCTGATGTCAGGAAAGAATTGAACAGGGATTATAGCTATATGTGCAGGCAAGTCGACAGCAGCAAATTCTCCGCGTAGACTCGGCCATCGAAATGTTTGGATAAGTTTAAGTGAAAATCCTGTTAGGAATCTTGTTGCTGGTGAACACAGCCCTGTTAATGTGGGGGTTGGGGCAACGCCAGTTCCTGAAAGACAGCTATAGCCCGGCTACGGAGTTCCACCCCGAGTTAATGGAGTTATTGCCACCTGAAAAGCCCAGGGGACCTGCAAAAGTAACGATCCATTCTAAAGGCAAAGCAATTACCAGCAATAGTGTAGTTACTTCACCGGCAAATGGTGACAATGTGCCGGTTCTACCGTCCCCTGTGCTTACAGGGCAGGCAGAAGAAGGATTTGCCGAGACCCCTTTAAGCATCCTGGTTGCAGCAATACCCGGCCAGTGTATGCTGATCGGACCCTACAAAACGGCAATAGAGCGCGGACGCGGTGGCCGTAAACTCAATGATATGTTTATTCAATACTCAGACCGCCAGGATCCCCTGGGCCGTGTGCTTGGCTACCGGGTATTTCAGGGTCCCTTCGCTAGCAAAGAAGACGCATACCGCGCCAGGTACCGTCTTAAAAAACAGGGAATCAAAGATTTATATCTGATGAATGAGGGTGAAGGTAAACAATACATTTCTCTTGGTTTCTTCTCCAGGGAAAATAGTGCCAACAGCTTTATGGATAAACTTTCAAAACAGCGAATAAAGACAACTAAGCGGATAGAATACGGGACGAATTACTGGTTACTGGTCTCTGACTTCAAGTCAATCAGGAGGCTCATTGAAAAAAGCTCTATACCAATACAGCGTGGTGCTAAAAAAATCATTAAATCCTGCTCGGAAATAACCTGGTAGCATGAGCCTGAATCCGTAGGCTCATGACGGCGCATAGCACAAGCTCTTGATTCCACAGCGGTTCAAAAAATACCCGCTTAACCTACGGATTCAGGTTGAGTTCAATCGATTGATCCCTTAAAATCGCGTTCCCATCGCCCGCATAGCTCAGCTGGCAGAGCAGCTGATTTGTAATCAGCAGGTCACCCGTTCGATCCGGGTTGCGGGCTCCAGTTTATTTTTTCATATCAAACCCTGTGTAAAAAGGATATAAGAAGCAGGTTCCAGGAGATTAAGTAATGGAAAAAACCCCTGCTGACGCTGTCGGGATGATCAAACAGTACTACGCCAGTCTTCCTGACCGTATGGCTGATACAAAAAAGCGACTGAGCCGTGCTATGACACTGGCAGAGAAAGTATTGTTTGCCCATTGGCAGGATGATGGCAGCGGCTTGCCGGAAAGAGGTGTTAGCCCTGCACATTTTTGGCCTGATCGGGTTGCCATGCAGGATGCTACCGCACAGATGGCTATTCTTCAGTTTATGATAGCCGGCAAGGAGCAGGTAGCGGTACCGTCTACCGTGCATTGTGATCATCTGGTACGTGCGAAAGTCGGGGCAGAGAAAGACCTGGCTGTTGCCGAAAGTACGAACCAGGAAGTGTATGATTTTCTCGCCAGCGCAGCAGCTCGTTATGGTCTCGGTTTCTGGCAGCCGGGCTCAGGTATTATTCATCAGGTGGTTCTGGAAAACTATGCTTTCCCGGGTGGCATGATGATTGGCACGGATTCCCATACGCCGAATGCCGGTGGTCTGGCTATGGTGGCCATTGGTGTCGGCGGGGCCGATGCCGTTGATGTGATGGTGGGCCTGCCCTGGCAATCCAAATGGCCGAAACTGGTTGGCGTATATCTGACCGGCGAATTATCGGGCTGGACCAGTGGCAAGGATGTCATATTGAAACTTGCCGGTTTGCTTACCACGGCAGGTGGCACAGGCAAGATTGTCGAGTATTTTGGCTCAGGTACGGCGTCACTCAGTTGTACTGCCAAAGCCACTGTAACAAATATGGGTGCCGAGATCGGGGCAACCACCTCCATCTTTCCATTTGATAGCCGCATGGCCGACTATCTTCGTGCGACTAACAGGGAAGAGATTGCGGCGGCGGCTGAGGCAGTGGCAGAACATCTGGTTGCCGATGCCGAAGTGTCGGCCAATCCTGAGAATTATTACGATGAGATCGTTGAAATCGATCTCAGCACACTGGAGCCACACATCGTTGGTCCGCATAGCCCCGATATCGCACGTCCGGTTTCTCAAATGGCTCATGATGTCGTCGAAAAGGGGTATCCGGATGCGCTGTCTGCCATGCTGATCGGCAGTTGTACCAATTCATCCTATGAAGATATCGGTCGCGCGGCATCGATTGCGCGACAGGCCAGCGCAGCAGGGCTGAAAGCAAAGATGCCATTCCTGGTTACCCCCGGCTCAGAGCAGGTACGTGAAACTATCGAACGCGACGGCCTGCTGGCGGACCTCGAAGCGATCGGCGCAACCGTGCTGGCCAATGCCTGCGGGCCCTGTATTGGTCAATGGGAGAGGACTGATTCGGTCAAAGATGAGCCGAACTCAATAATGACCTCGTACAACCGTAATTTCCGTGCGCGCAACGACGGCAGTCCAAGCACAAATTCGTTCATCGCCAGTCCAGAAGTGGTGACGGCATATGCACTGGCAGGCAGTTTGTCTGCTGATCCGGTTCACAATGGGTTAGTTTCTGATTCGGGTGAAAAAATCACGCTGCAGGCACCTTCAGCACCGGAGTTGCCGGTAAAAGGCTTTGAAGGCGCGGGCGCTGGCTATCAAGCTCCACCTGATTCTGGCGAGTGTATCGAGGTGAAGGTTGATTTTAATAGTGACCGCCTGGCACTGCTGGAGCCTTTCGAATCCGTCGACAAGGTGGCGGCGTATCGGGATCTGCCGGTATTGCTTAAAGCACAGGGGAAGTGCACCACCGACCAGATTTCTCCTGCTGGCAAATGGCTGAAATATCGTGGCCATCTGGATAATATCAGTGACAACATGTTCAGCGGAGCGGATAACAGTTTTTCAGAAGCTCCGGGCACAGGATGTAATGTCTTTACCGGTGCTTGCGGTGACGCGCTTTCTGCTATTGCGCGTGATTACAAAAGTAGAGGCCAGGGCTGGGTGTCCATTGGTGACAGCAACTACGGCGAAGGTAGTTCTCGTGAGCATGCAGCCATGTCGCCGCGCTATCTAGGGTGTCGTGTGGTGTTGGTGCGTAGTTTTGCCCGTATCCACGAAGCCAATCTGAAAAAGCAGGGTGTATTGCCGCTGACTTTTATCGATCCTGCTGATTATGACCACATCCTGGTGGACGACCGTCTGTCATTTATGGGGCTGGACCAGCTTGAGCCGGGTAAACCGATAACTGTTAAAATCCAGCATGCTGATGGCAGTGAAGAAGATATCGTTGCCCAGCATTCGATGAATGAAGAACAGATCAGCTGGTTTAATGCAGGGTCTGCCCTGAATGCGATTCGTGACGAGCAGGCGGCAGCCAATTAATATACTGTTAGGAGCGACGCTTACGATTTAATATTTATCCTGAAAAACCCGATCAATCCTCTATTTATGGTTGACATGAACGAGTAGTTCAAAGAAAATGCGCCGTTGACTATTTTCGGAGGGGTTCCCGAGTGGCCAAAGGGGGCAGACTGTAAATCTGCTGGCTCCGCCTTCGGAGGTTCGAATCCTCCCCCCTCCACCATTGGGTTAAACGGCTGTTTTTATTGATCGATATTGAGCAGGCGGGTGTTGTATAAAGGCTATTACCTCAGCCTTCCAAGCTGATGATGTGGGTTCGATTCCCATCACCCGCTCCATTATCAGAAGTAGTATCTGGTATGATGACAGATTGCCGAGTTGGTGAGGTGCTGGGTTTGGTTTTGGGCTCTGTGATATTAGCCCATATAGCTCAGTTGGTAGAGCACTTCCTTGGTAAGGAAGAGGTCACCGGTTCAAATCCGGTTATGGGCTCCAGTTTGTTTGACTGGTTTTAAGATCAGCTTACTGGTCGAGAAACCTGATTATAGTAACCAGGATCATCGTAACAAAAGAGGATAAAGGCGTGTCCAAGGAAAAATTTGAACGTACGAAGCCCCATGTAAACGTGGGCACAATTGGCCATGTAGATCATGGTAAGACAACATTGACAGCGGCCCTGACGACCGTGCTGTCGAAAGCGTATGGCGGTGA
>BDTD01000011.1:2500-140639 GCA_002897635.1 bacterium BMS3Abin11
GCGCAAAACGTCGCTTTCCTACCTGGTATATATGTGTACTTCCAGCCTCAATTACAAGCTTAGTATCTGCCACTTTTTCGCCATCAATTTTGACTGCACCCTGCTTGATCATACGCAGTGCATCCGACGTGCTTTGTGTCAGGCCAGCGTCTTTTATCAGGTTTGCTATCTTTAATACACCACTATCCACGTATAAAGTCACTTCCGGCATATCCTCCGGCATGGCACCTTTACGAAATCGATCAATAAATTCCTGCTGCGCTGCCTCTGCGGCTGATTGTGAGTAAAAGCGGGCCGTTATTTCGCCAGCAAGCCTGAATTTCATATCCCTGGGATTAAACCCCTGCTCCACTTCCTGCTTCCAGCCTTCAATCACATCCATTGTCTGAAAGCTCAATAATTCGAAATAGCGCCACATTAAATCATCTGAAATCGACATGATCTTGCCAAACATCTCGCCAGGTCGATCATTGATGCCAATATAATTATTCAGCGATTTAGACATTTTCTGTACACCGTCCAGGCCCTCCAGGATAGGCATGGTGATAATCGTCTGTGGGTCCTGCCCGTACTGACGCTGCAACTCACGACCCATCAGTAGATTGAATTTCTGGTCTGTTCCACCCAGCTCAACATCCGCCTGCATGGCAACGGAGTCATAACCCTGTATCAGGGGATACAGGAATTCGTGAATTGCGATGGGCATGCCACCCGTGTAACGCTTATGAAAGTCATCACGCTCCAGCATTCTTGCCACAGTGTACTTGCCCGCCAACTGAATCATGTCAGCCGCGCTCATCTTGCCCATCCACGCAGAATTAAAGACGATTTTTGTTTTGTCTGGATCGAGTATTTTGAAAATTTGCTCCTGATAGCTTCGTGCGTTTTCATCCACCTGCGCCTGTGTTAGCGCAGGCCGAGTTGTACTTTTACCGCTCGGGTCACCAATCATGCCGGTAAAATCCCCAATCAGAAACAGGATTTCATGCCCTAGCTCCTGGAATTGATGTAACTTGTTGATCAGTACTGTGTGCCCCAGGTGAAGATCCGGTGCGGTCGGGTCGAAACCTGCTTTTATTTTTAGTGGCCGGCCGCTTTTAAGAAGCTCGACCAGGCCCTCTTCAGGAATAATTTCATCTGCACCTCGTCGTAGTAATGTCAGTGACTTATCAACAGACACCATCAGTATCGCCTCATAATTGCTCGTTTTCAGGGGCGCAAAGAGTACCACAGGCAGGCAGAATAATGCACAACCTGAAGAAGTACACCTCTTATTAATTCCCCCTGTAGACTGGCTCAAACTGCAAACAACGAGTAAAATGGCAACAATTTTTTAATTGATAAACACCATGTCACAAACCCAAAATCATAATCGGGATTTCAAAGAACTGGAAAACAAGCGCTCCGGCAGGAAAGTCTGGTACTGGCTGCTGCTTTTGGCCATTATTTCTACAATAATACTTTACCCTGATCGCAACCAGGACAGTGATAGTTCTGGTTCTACTGATCAGACCATCATTAAACTTACTGATGAATCTTTTGCTGACCGCGACACTATTTCGGACAAAAGCCTGTCTACTTCAGCAGATAAACAGGCTGCCAATAATCAACCTGAACCCAGTCACATTCCAATGCTTGCTGATGCACTCACAAGTGCTGCTTCAGGAGTCTCTTTTAAGCCTCTGCTTGAGAAATCACCGGATTTGTGGAAATCCAGCACTATCAGAAAAGGTGACACGCTATATGTAATCCTTAAGCGATTTGGCCTGAAAACTGCTGCCGCAACCTTAGTAGCACGTTCTGACAACAGTAATCAGCTGGTACGGCTCACTCCCGGCAGGACACTACACATTCTCAGTAAAGATGGATCTAACAGTGATGTGTTTGTCTATGAAAATTCACCACTAACCTGGATATATGCAAGCAAAAATGGCAGCCGTTATGACATTTCCAGCAAAAAGTTGCCGACAACGACTCATATCCGAAAAGTAAAGGGTGAGGTTATCTCCTCTCTTTATGCTGCTGCCAAAGTGGCGGGTATCAGCGACACGCTAACCATGAACATGACCGAAATCTTCGGATGGGATATTGATTTTGCTATAAACGTGCAGCCCGGCGATCGCTTCAAACTTATATTTGAGGATATCTATGTCAACGGCAGTAAAAAAACTCATGGTGACATACTTGCTGCTGAGTTTATCAATAATGGCAAGACCTATCGTGCGATTGCCCACAGAGATGACGATGGTGTACTGCACTATTACTCTCCTGATGGCAGGAGCATGCAAAAAACCTTTCTTCGGACACCGGTTAAATTCAGCCGCATCAGCTCTCGCTTCAGCAAGGCCCGTTACCACCCTATATTGAAAAGGACACGTGCCCATAATGGTGTTGACTATGCAGCACGCCGTGGCACACCTATTAGAGCAACGGCCGCTGGCAGAATTATTCATCTCGGCCGCAAGGGCGGTTATGGCAATACAGTTATCATTAGTCATGGTAGTACATACAGTACTCTGTATGCCCATATGTCGAGCTTCTCCCGTGGTATCGCAAAGGGTTCAAGAGTGAAGCAGGGACAGATAATCGGCCGTGTAGGCTCTACCGGCCTGGCCAGCGGACCGCACCTGCACTATGAGTTTCGTGTCAATGGCAAGCATGTAAACCCACTCACCTTTCGGCAGCCTGCCAGCAAGCCTATCCAGCAATCTCAGAAAGCTGATTTTGAGCGCTCAGCGCGTTACTGGAAAGAACAGCTTGATACACTCGATAGCCTGAATATTGCTGCAGGCACGAGCACTTCAGGCAGTTAGCGTTTCCAACTTCCTGATTCACCCTGTATATAATGGATAATTACTACGTGGGTTTGATGTCAGGCACTAGTCTGGATGCCATTGATGCTGTCCTGCTTCGCATTGAGGATAACGGTGGCATCGAAGTAGTTTCCCTGATTAACACACCGTTCCCTGATCATATTTCTGGCCTGCTCAGAGACATGATCGCTAGTAAAACTGAATCGCTGCACGAACTCTGCTCGCTGGATACTGAGCTTGGCGAGATCTACGCGGCAATCACTTTGGACCTGATTTCAAAATCGGGCTACAAACCTGGAGATATCAGGGCGATTGGCTGCCATGGCCAGACAGTACGCCATCAACCTGATGGCAAGCATCCCTACAGCCTGCAAATCGGCAATCCATCCGTTATTGCTGAAGTGAGTGGCATCACTACAGTTGCTGATTTTCGCGCCCGCGATGTCGCTGCTGGTGGCCAGGGCGCACCATTGGTGCCTGCTTTCCACAAGGCCGTATTTTCTGACCCCGACAACCAACGCGTCATCGTCAATATCGGCGGTATAGCAAACATCGCATTATTACCACGAACAAAAAGCAAGAATATTGTCACAGGTTATGATACAGGGCCGGGAAATTGCCTGCTGGACTCATGGTCATTATCCTGCCGGGGACAAGCCTTTGATGAAAATGGCAGTTGGTCTGCCAGTGGCAAGGTTGATGAAAAATTACTTGATGCGTTACTGGCCGATAGCTATTTCAGTAAAAGCCCCCCTAAAAGTACTGGCACAGAGTATTTCAACCTGGAGTGGTTAGAAAACACCTCTCCATTAGTGACTAAACTAAAAGCAGAAGATGTTCAGACAACCCTGGCCGAACTGACCGCACACTCAATTGCTTTAGCCATTATCCGGGAAGGCTATGACAGCAATGAGATTTATCTCTGCGGTGGCGGTGTACACAATGATGATCTGATACAACGCATACAGCGACATCTTTCAGCTGCAAACATCTTCAGTACGGAAAAATTAGGCCTGGATCCTGACTTCGTTGAAGCAACAGCCTTTGCCTGGCTGGCATGGCGAACAATGGAGAAGAAAACTGGCAACCTGCCAGCTGTCACCGGTGCTCGTCATCCGGTTATCCTGGGGGGGATCTTTCTAGCCTGACGAAAACCTCGAAAAGATTTTTTAAAAGGATCAAACAGAAAAAGAAGATCCGCAGCCGCAGGTGGTCTGGGCATTGGGGTTATTGATGACGAACCTGGCACCTTCCAGATCATCTTTATAATCGACTTCGGCGCCTACAAGATACTGGAAGCTCATCGGGTCTACCAATAGCACAACATCATCATTGACGATACGGGCATCGCCTTCTGCTTCATTCTCTTCAAACTCAAAGCCATACTGGAAACCGGAACAACCACCACCGGTTACATAGACGCGTAGCATCAATTTTGGGTTTGCTTCTTCTTCAATCAGTTTTTTTACCTTTGCCGCCGCCTGATCGGTAAATATCAGTGCTGACCCGGTATCTGTAGCAACTTCGCTCATTTAAGAAAACCTCATGAAATATAATTAGTAGAGACACCCTTAGCTTATATTATTTCAATCCCGAGTAACCTGGTCAAGTATATTGTTTTTTGTATCCCCTTTGGTTATAGATGCAATGCTGGAATCCTTTCGTGATGATCCCTTGGCCGTCTCACAAACCATGCTGCCGTTGACAGTAGCACCGAGCTCCATTTCAATTGAGGAATAATAGACATCACCAACGATTTTCGCCTTACTCTGCAATAAAACCTTACCGCTTGATGTTACATTGCCATTGATCAGGCCATTAATGATGACATGGGGGACTTTTATATTGCCACTGACCTCACCCTGCTCACTCACCGTCAGTAAACTCTTATTGCTGGAGTCCTGCGCCGAAACATTACCGGTTAATTTTCCATCGACACGTAAGCCGCCTGAAAAAGTAACATCTCCTTTAACCTCAGTATTAGGCCCAATTAATGTATCTATTTTGTCTGTTGGTTTTTCCACTACCGTAGGTGTTGGCTTTTTACCTAGCATAATATCCTCCTTTTCTAAATGTGCCACTTGCCTGGTTTACTTTCAAAAGGCTTCAGCTCTGTTCTGGCAGTCCTTTATTAAGCAATATATTCCAATTATACCATTTTTCTTTTTTTTCGGTCTTTTTTCCAGACAGCCGGGCCGTTAAGTGTAGCCGCTGAGGCAAAAAGCCCTCCGGGATTGTCACCAGGCCATCGACTCTCTGGAGATATTTAAACAACAATTTTGCATCCTTGCCCGCACTCCCTGTGGGTACTTTTATCGTCTTTAGATCACCTTCCATTAATCCTTCAACTTCAATTAACAGCTTGCCTTTTGATTTTTTTTTACCATAGTCGCTATTAACAATAATAACCCTGTAGCGATAGTTTCCTACAGTTCCATCTGACTGTAATGAAACAGTTTTAATTTGCAGTCCCTGTTTATGCTCATTGCCTTCAATAATACTCTCATAAAACCGGATGTTTTCTCTTAAACTGGCAATTTCCCTGCTGGTCGATATCAGTGTCTGCGCAACCTCTTCATAGGCCTGGCGTTTTATCTGTAGATCTCTCCTGCTTTTTGCTTTCTCGAATGCAAGACTCTCCTTTAATTTATCGTTTTCCAGGGCTACAGATGTAAAATCACTCTCAAGAACATCCAGCGCTTCGATGGCTTGCTGCCATTCTACCTCCGCACGATATTTCCCAAAAGCATAGGCAGCAATAACTGTCACGAACAACACTGCGACGAGAACAGACATCAAGCGAATTTTCCACCTGGAATCTGTTGCTACCCTTATTTCCAGGCTAGTCCTGGCATCCTTAAACATTCTTAATATCCTGTCATAGATCTATTCTTGAGCCAGGAAAAGCAGGATCATGGTGCAAGCGGGACAACTTCCAGCCCTGTTATCTCATCAAAGCCGAACATCAAATTGAAATTCTGTATCGCCTGGCCTGAGGCCCCTTTAACAAGATTATCTATTACAGACAGAACTATTACCCTCTGCTCATTACGGTAGACAGCAATCCGGCAAATATTCGATCCGCGTACAGAACGCGTATCCGGCAGAGAACCCGCTGGCATCACATCAACAAATGGCTCATCCGCGTAGGCTTCTTCATACAGCTGTTGCAAATCAATAGCCTGTTCAGTGACTAATTTTGCATAAAGTGTAGCGTAAATGCCCCGAATCATCGGTGCTAAATGTGGCGTAAATAGAAGCCCGGGTGACTTACCGGATAATTGCAGTATAGTTTGTGCGATTTCAGGATAATGGCGATGCCCTGTTACAGCATAGGCCTTAAACGAATCTGCTGCTTCTGTCAGCAAGGTTCCGACATTAGCTCCCCTGCCAGCACCGGATACACCGGATTTTGCATCGGCAATCAGGTCGTTGACATCAACCAGCCCTGCTTTTAAAAGCGGCAACCAACCCAGAATGATGGCTGTCGGGTAACAACCGGGGTTGGCTACCAGTCTGGCAGCCCGGATCGCATCTCGATTTACTTCAGGCAGGCCGTAAACCGCATCATCCAGCAACTCAGGACAGGCATGCTGCATGCCATACCAGTGCTCCCAGACAGTAGAATCTTTTATGCGGAAATCAGCCGCCAGGTCGATGAGACGAATACCAGCATCCATCAGGTCACGTGTCATGGTCATAGCAATGCCATTGGGTGTGGCTGAAAACACCACATCACAGTCAGCAAAGCTATCACTGTCAGGTTTGCTGTAAGTCAGCTCACAAACACCCCTCAAACTGGGGAAGACCTCTGATACGCGACGACCTGATTCACCACGGGAAGTAATAACCACTAACTCAGCCTGCGGGTGTCTTGCCAACAGCCTTATCAGCTCTACCCCGGTGTAGCCGGTGCCACCAATAATACCTATCTTCGTCATAGTAAATCCTTAATCAAGCTAGCGTGAACAATACGTGATGGAGTATAGAAATGAAAGCCAGGAAAATGGTTGTCGATAAAGTATTTTCATTTCAATGAAATGTATTTGCTTGCTTCATTTAACTCATAAAAATTCCCGGTAATATAGCAATTTATAAAAAACCGATGGTAACTGTAGGTGCGAATTCATTCGCACAAAGAGAAATTATCCGCTTAAAATGTTCGAATAAATTCGAACCTACAGTATTTATACTATAAGCCGTACAGGATTCACTCTACAGAAACTAAAAGCTGCAGACAAAAAAAACGGGACCCGGAGGCCCCGTTCTTATGCATTGCTTTATGACTTAGAAGTCGTAGCGCATACCTGCACCAACCATCGTGTATTTGGTATCAGTCTTGGTTTGTGCATAACCAACATAAGCACGAACCTTCTTGGCGAGGAAGTAGGTTGCGCCGATCATACCGTAATCTACATCCTGACCGTTGTTGTCCGCATTGGTCTTACCGTAGCTACCTGTGATCAGTGTGTTACCGAACTTGTAACCCAGGTTTACCCAGTTGATTTTGCCTGCGCCAACAGTTGCAATCTTATTGCCATTTACTTTGATGCTACCCACACTATCAACGTCTTCATACTGCCATGCGGCAATCAGGCCATTGGCCTTATAGCGGATACCAATCTTGGCCTGCTTGACATCACCTTTACCTTTAACGGCACCAACTGCTCTTTGCCTAAATTTCTGGTATCCAACTATTGCTGAGATAGGACCCCAGACACCGGTGCCACCGAATAGAAATGTGCCATTTGCTGCTGGCTTTTTGCCACCACTAGTAGCATTCTTATCGGCAATATAACCAGCCTGGAATTTTATGCCGGCAAATTTAGGTGAGGCATACATAATGATATCGTTGATAAAGCCGTTGTGGCCCTTACCATCACCAGACATACCACCTGAACGACGTGCTTCCAGGAAGGTCGCTGTGTACGGATCCCACTTAACACCGCCATTCATTTTGTATGGCGTAGGCATACGACCAAATTTTACTGCACCAAAACCGCCTTTCAGGCCCACCCACTGATCACGAGCACCAAACTGTGAACCGTTTGATGGATCCATCTTCCAGGCGTACCGGCCAAAGGCCTTCAAACCATTGCCGAGATCCTTGCTGGCATCGATGTAGACACGACTACGTCCGCCCGCATCACCCTGCGCAACCTGATTATTAATTTTACCTCCATCGGTATTGACAAGTTCTACTTCCAACTGGCCGCGTAATTTTACGTCAGCCTGTGCTGCAACTAATGGTGCGGCAGCGATTGTAGCGCCTACAGCCATTGCAATTAACGTTTTCTGCATTGTTCTCTCCTCTTCAGGAACATGAAAATAAAAGATTAAATCACTATTTAGCGGTGATCCTACAGAACCACCCTGTGATAGTGCAATACTACCTAGATAATTGCGTAAGTACAACATCAAATGTGATTATTTTGTACCGTTTACGACAGTATTTTGCTATTTGTTGTTTTTTTGATACAAATTAATGTCCTGATCAGGAACCAAATCCTATAGATACATAGGCAACAGGGCCTGATTGTTTGATATTGTTAGAACTGACGATAGGTGTCTTCTTTGATTTTCACGTCAATATTGATGTATTTTCAGACGAGCCCAATACCAATTTTTTTTAGTGAAAAAGTAATCAATCGAAGCGAAAAAGTCCTGCAAATTGTCAGAATCATCTCCCGCCTCAATACTGAATTAAGCCTGCTCGACCGCCGATTGACAGTTTTTTCGTTGAAAACCTTCGCAGTAACCAGTTATGCAATGGTTCGATGTTATGACCCAGTCTGGTGCAATTTTTTCGGTTGTCCTGACTTTGAATCCACACGGCACGATAAATTGCTGACAGGATTCGTTCTTCCTGTATCCCAGCTGGCTGTCTTTTAGCGGCATCATGCCACATCAGACTTTAACAATATTTTCATGTTGAATGAGTTATAATAATCGAAGGTATAAAAAGACGGTATAATAAAGCCTGTGAGACACACTGGGAATTAGGTGGTGTGACATCTGGCCTGTTTTTTGTCAGACAGGGAGAAATTCTTTATTAATGTAAAGGGGTTCTTTACAGGAGAGTCATTATGGACATGCAGGAAATACGCGGCCTTGCAAAAGATTTTGGAATTAAAACCTCGAGAATGAATAAGGTGAAACTGATTCAGGCGATACAGGGTTCAGAGGGGAATTTTAGTTGTTTTGCTACTGCTATTGATGGCGAATGTGATCAGTACGGATGTATTTGGCGGAATGACTGTTTCGCATCAGCAAAAAAATTACACAGTTAAAGGCTCCCGCGCACTTCTTTCGTCAGCTTAGTCCGTCAATTTTTGTTATGCCAGGCTCTGGTACAGTTTAATAAAGTACTCGGCACTGGCTTTCCATGAAAAATCCCTGCTCATAGCATTGAGTTGAAGCTGTCGCCATAACTCAGGTTTTCCATACAAAGCCAGAGCTCGTTGCACAGTGGCTAGCAGGGCAGATGAGGAGTGCTCATACAACACAAAACCATTGGCAGTGTTATCGTCAATATTCTCCTGAACCGCATCTACCACCGTATCTGCCAGTCCCCCAACATGGGTGACCACGGGTAATGTGCCATATCGCATGCTATATAACTGGTTAAGGCCACAGGGTTCAAAATAAGACGGCATCAGATAAATATCAGAAGCCGCCTCAATACGGTGAGCCATTGCCTCGTCGTAACTATGAATAGCTTTCAGACGGTCAGGGTGTTTCTGAGACCATGTAGATAATTGTTTTTCATACCCGGCATCTCCTGTCCCCAGAACAACCAGCTGAATAGGCAGAGCTAATAAATCTGGCAGACTTTGTAAAAGTATGTCCAGACCTTTCTGCTGTACAAGCCGACTTACCATACCCACCATCGGGACTGAGCTGTCGACAGGCAGTTTTAAGACTTTCTGTAAGTGAGTTTTATTTAGCTTTTTGTTGTCCAGCGAGCGTCGATTATATTTCTTTTCAAGATATGTATCTGTGCCCGGATTCCAGAGCTTAACGTCAATCCCATTAAGTATACCGAAGAGGTCTTTAGCGCGGCGTCTCAGTAGACCATCAAGACCATGGCCATGCTCGGGTTGCAGAATTTCACGTGCATAACTGGGGCTGACCGTTGTTATTTTATCTGCACAGGTAATGCCACCTTTAATAAATGAAAACTGTCCATAATATTCCAGCGCATCTATATGCCAGAGTTCCTGTGGCAATCGTAAAGCTGAAAAGATTTGCTGGTCAAAGACGCCCTGATACGCAAGGTTATGTATGGTAAACACCGTCGCCGGCCTGTTCTGATATAAGCTTAATAACGCAGGAACCAGCCCAGTTTGCCAGTCGTTACAATGAACCACGTCTGGCCGCCATTGCAAACCATGCCTGTCTAATGATAGCTCTACTGCGAGATGACAGAAAATCGCAAATCGGAGTGCATTATCATGCCATTCATGACCGCGTTCATCAACATATGGCCCACCCGGCCTGTTGAAAGCTGCCGGGCAATCAACCAGCCAGACTATGACATTCGTGCCTGGCAGCCTTGTTTCAATAATTTTCACCGGCAGCTGGTAACAGGAGGTGCTGACACGCACCCTGTGCTTGCCAGTCTTACTGAGCGCGTCAGGATAAGCGGGCAATAATAGTCGAACATCCTGTGATTTCTTCAACAGGGCTGGAGGTAAGCTACCAGCGACATCTCCCAGTCCGCCGGTTTTAACCAGAGGATAGGCTTCGCTACAAACGTAGAGAACTTTACTCATCCTGTATTTTTAGCACCAGACCTGCCAAGGGTGGAAGCGTCAGTCTCACGGACACAGAGTGATTCATCCAGGGGACCTCCTCAGCCTGCACGATGGTGAAGCCCCCAGCATTGCCGCCAGCATAATAATTCGAATCAGAGTTAAATATGACCTCGTAGTTTCCCTGCTCGGGTACCCCAATACGGTAATTTTCACGAACCACAGGTGTAAAATTGAGCACGACAATGATGGATTCATGCTCAGTCCTGCGCAGATAGGACAGAACAGACTGGTCGGTATCATTACAATCTATCCAGTCAAAACCCTGAGGTTCAAAATCGTATTTATGCAGTGCAGGCTGTAAAGTATATAAACGGTTCAGATCAGATATCAGTTTTTTTAATCCTGCGTGGTAAGGATATTGCAGAACATACCAATCCAGCCCCGTATCGTGGTTCCATTCTGCCCCCTGGCCGAACTCACATCCCATAAACAGCAGTTTCTTCCCTGGGTAGGTGAACATATAGGTATAAAGTAAACGTAGATTGGCAAATTTTTGCCATTCATCCCCAGGCATTTTATTCAGCATTGAACCTTTACCGTGTACAACCTCATCGTGTGAAAAGGGTAAGATAAAGTTCTCGCTAAACAGATATAAAAGCCCGAATGTGAGTCGATCATGGTGATAATGGCGGTGTACCGGATCTTTCGACATATAGTGTAGCGTGTCATGCATCCATCCCATGTTCCACTTCATGCTAAAACCAAGACCTCCTAGGGTGACGGGGCGGGTAACCTGAGGCCATGCTGTGGATTCTTCAGCCATCATCATCGTCCCCGGGAAACTCGCATGTGTAATAGTGTTTAATTCTCGGAGGAACCCGATCGCTTCAATATTTTCATTTCCACCATGTAAATTAGGTATCCAGTCTCCTTCATCTCTGGAATAATCCAGGTACAGCATTGATGCAACTGCATCGACGCGTAAGCCATCCAGATGAAATTCCTCTAACCAGAAAACAGCACTGGCAATCAGAAAATTTTTAACTTCATTTCGGCCATAGTTGAATATTAATGTCCCCCAGTCACGATGTTCCCCGCGACGGGGGTCTTCGTGTTCATAGAGAGCACTACCATCGAAGCGGGCCAGGCCGTGCTCATCACGGGGGAAGTGGGCAGGCACCCAGTCAAGTAATACGCCTATACCATGCTCATGACAGTAATTTACAAAATAACGAAAATCGTCAGCTTGTCCGAATCGATGGGTAGGTGAAAAATATCCCGTTGTCTGATACCCCCAGGAAGCATCGAGTGGGTGTTCTGTAATGGGCAATAATTCAATGTGGGTAAAACCGGTATCCCCGATATATTCTACAAGGCGATGAGCAAGTTCGTGGTAGTCCAGAAAATCACCATTTTCATCACGTTGCCATGAACCCAGGTGGCATTCATAAATAGACAGGGGGGCATGTAACCAGTTTTTTCCCTGCCTTTCCCGAACCCACACATTATCACTCCACTGAAACAATGAAGTTTCCCTGACAACCGATGCCGTGCGTGGACGCAATTCAAGCTGCTGAGCATATGGATCAGTCTTAGACAGGATTTCTCCGGAGTCACGGTTACTAATTTCGAACTTGTAGAGGCACTCATTTTCAATATCGGGTATAAACAACTCCCAAACACCGCTACTACCATGTGTGCGCATAGGATGTCGTCGGCCATCCCATTCATTAAAGTCGCCTATAACACTCACACGCCCGGCATTGGGTGCCCAGGTAGCAAATAACACACCAGCAATACCATCAATGGTCCTGGGATGTGCGCCCAGTATCCTGTAGATATATAAGTTTTTCCCTTCTGCAAATAAATACAGATCATAATCTTCGATTTGTGGCTTAAAGCTGTATGGGTCATGAAAAGAACTGATATTATTTCTGGTGTCCGTCCGGTTGACTAAATTATGTTCGCCAATTTGATCCAGCCCCTCTGGACAGACAAAAAAATCACTATCGCCATAGCGCTGTGCTGGAATATTTTTTTCTGTCACACTCAACTGCTGGGTATCAGGCGAGTAAAACAGTATAAAATCACCGTGATGACTGGCCTGATTTCCCAACACAGAAAATGGATCATGATGACGGGCCTGTGCAATCTTTTCGAGATCGACCTGCATAACATCAAGCAACTTGCTGATTTTAGATGATAATAGAGTTTTTGTTTGTGACATAATTACCCGTTGCAGAGTTTAAGCTATTCATTTACTAAATTTTTTCTTTGTGTATATTGTAATATGCACGACGAGTAATTTCTGTGCAAAAATCTGCTTTTTTATCCTCTCATTCTACTTTTTTAATGTATCGCTGAATACTCAGACAGCTTCATATGAAATATGCACTTACTTTCACATCAAATTATTGCACAATGAGAGGGTAACATAGCGAAGGCAATATACGGCAGCATTGAGGCACCCATGCACCAAACGGTGGGATCTTTTGGTTGTATGTTTCATGCGATGAAGAAACTGTAACAATCATTGCATACAATCAGGTTTCCGCATAGAAATCTACTCGCAAGCTGACACTCGAATACGTTGGGAATTGAACGAATGAATATAGAAAAATCACCCCGTTTTGTCAGTAACCTGACCAGAAGCACCCTCGCTCTCATTATGGCTGGTGGACATGGTGAACGCTTAAAACATCTGACTATGTGGCGGGCCAAGCCGGCTGTCCCATTTGGAGGAAAATTTCGCATTATCGATTTTCCTTTGTCAAACTGCATAAACTCTGACATACGTAGAATAGGCGTACTCACTCAGTACAAAGCACATTCACTGATCTTACATATTCAAAGGGGTTGGTGGCAATTTAGAGGTGAATTCGGTGAATTCGTTGAACTATGGCCTGCTCAGCAACGCATTGAAGCCTCCTGGTATTCAGGAACGGCTGATTCAATCTATCAGAATCTGGATATCATACGTTCCCATTCTCCTGAGTACATCCTGATACTTGCTGGAGACCATATCTACAAAATGGACTATGGTGAGATGTTGGCCAGACATGTGGAAAGTGGGGCGGATGTGACTGTCAGCTGTATCGAAGTACCAATAGAAAAGGCTTCGGCTTTTGGTGTAATGAGTATAGAAGATAATCTTCGTATAAAGAGTTTTGAGGAAAAACCGAAAAACCCGGTTCCATTACCCGGCAATGAGGATGAAGCCCTCTGTTCAATGGGAATTTATGTATTTAACAGAGACATGTTGTTTGAATTACTAATTCGTGATGCCGATACACCAGAATCCAGTCATGACTTTGGCAATAATATCATCCCCCACGCTATTAAAAATTATCGAGCCTTTGCCCATCCATTTGCCGATACAAAAAGTAACACACAGCCCTATTGGCGAGATGTAGGAACTGTTGATGCATTTTGGGAGGCCAACCTGGAATTAATCGGTGTTACCCCTGAATTTAATTTATATGATGAAGAATGGCCTATCTGGACGTATCAGGAACAATTACCGCCAGCTAAATTTGTATTCGATTCTGATGATAGAAGAGGTATGGCAGTTGACTCAATGGTATCAGGAGGATGCATTATTTCGGGTGCGCTTGTCCGCCACTCTTTATTGTTCTCCAATGTCAATGTTAACAGCTACAGTAAAATCCAATCATCCGTCATCCTTCCTAATGTCAGTATTGGAAGAAACTGCAAAATTAATCATGCTGTTATCGACAAGGGCTGTAAAATTCCAGAAGGGACTGTCATCGGTGAGGATATTGAAGAGGATAAAAGCCGATTTTATGTTTCTCCTAATGGTGTTGTTCTGGTAACACCTGATATGCTCGGACAAGTTATCCATCATGTCAGATAATTCTGAAAACAGAAGTCCTCTGAATGTAGTCATTTACTGGCATATGCATCAGCCGGAGTATCGTGACCTGCGTAGCGGTGAATATCACCAGCCATGGACATACCTTCACACTATCAAAGACTATGTCGATATGGTCGCGCACCTGGAAAACAATGATCAGGCACGTGCCGTTGTAAACTTTGCACCGGTATTACTCGAACAGATCGATGACTATGCACAACAACTGGAAAATTATTTACATCATGGAAAGGCGTTAAGAGACCCTCTCCTGTCTGCGCTCGCAGATCCAGTTTTATCACTAAACCAGGAAAATCGTACACATATCATCAAGGCCTGTTTACGTGCAAATAAAGAGAGATTGATAGACCGTTTCGAAGTCTTTGGCTTTCTGGTTGACATGGCCGAAACAGCACTAAAAAGTACAGAGTGGCTCGGTTACTTTTCTGAACAGTATTTCTCCGATTTACTGGTCTGGTATCACCTCGCCTGGACTGCGGAAACGGTCCGTATTTCCGATAACCGCATAAAAGCTTTGATGAAAAAGGCCCGGCGCTTCAATCTCCATGACCGCCATTTATTGATTGAGGTGTACTATGAACTTATCAGCGGTGTTATTGATCGATACCGTCGGCTGGCTGTAGCAGGCAGAATTGAATTGTCGATGACACCGTACGCTCATCCTATTGTCCCGTTACTACTCGATATTCACTCCGCCAGGCAAGCCATACCGGATATCAGCCTGCCGCTGACCGGCCAGTATCCTGGAGGTCTTGAAAGAAGTCGTTGGCATTTACAAAAGGGCATAGCTGTATTCAAGCATTTTTTCGGTTTTGAGCCACAGGGCTGCTGGCCCTCTGAGGGCAGCATCAGTGCTGAGACAGTCGAACTGATCTCTGAGACAGGTATAAAATGGCTGGCCAGCGGTGAGGTCGTTTTACGAAACTCCCTGCAAAAATCCGCAATCGTAGCCGACAACTGCATCTACCATGCATACCAGTACCGCAACAACAATGTGACATGTTTTTTCAGAGATGGTGGACTATCAGACCTGATAGGTTTCAAATACTCGAAATGGCATGCTGATGATGCCGTCGCAAATCTTGTCCATAATCTGGAAAAGATAGCTGAAAAATGCAGTCACAATCCAGACTCAATCGTATCCATCATACTGGATGGTGAAAATGCCTGGGAATATTACCCCCAGAACGGCTATCATTTTCTCAAGACTTTGTATGAGAAACTTGCTCAGCACAAAGGCCTTAGATTGACAACCTACAGCAAATACCTTGAATCACCTGTTGGCAGGAAGCCTTTGAATGAAATCGTTGCAGGCAGCTGGGTCTACGGTACCTTTTCTACCTGGATAGGGGAAAAAGACAAGAATCGTGCCTGGGACATGCTAATTGAAGCAAAGAAAGTTTTTGACCGAGTGGTCAAAGGGGGGGGATTGTCTGAGGATGAGCTAAAAATAGCCGAAATACAACTTGCGACATGTGAAAGCTCAGACTGGTTCTGGTGGTTTGGTGAATACAACTCAGCAGAATCTGTGTCTATCTTTGATGAACAATTTCGCCTGCACCTGAGCAATCTATACCAATTGCTAAATGTAGAACCTCCTGACTATCTGTCAAAAACATTTTCGTTTGGCCTGGGCAACCCGGAAATGGGTGGGGCAATGTTGCCAGACTCGCAGCAATAATTTATGTTAGTTAATTCAGGGATAGCATCAGTAAACCGGGAACGACGGGCAGGGGTGCTCTTACACCCCACTTCATTACCAGGCCCTTTTGCAAATGGTGATATTGGTCATGAGGCGTACAGGTTCATCGAGTACCTTCATTCCTGCGGCTTTAAAGTCTGGCAAATGTTGCCCCTGGGGCCTACCCATAAAGACAAGTCACCTTACCAGTGCCTGTCTACTCACGCCGGCAATCCCCTCTTGATCAGTCTGGACTGGCTGGAAGATAAGGGCTGGCTAGACAGGTCAGGGGTCGACAGCAGCGAGTCAGATGATAACTATCGTGAAGCATGCCTGCACAGGGCTGCTCAGCATTTTTATCAGATAGACAACCAAAAATGGCAACAAAGGATTACTGATTTCGTCTTTCAACATAAAAGATGGCTGGATGATTATGCCTTATTCATGGCACTTAAATACCAATATCAGAACAAACCCTGGTATGACTGGCCAGACCCGCTACGTCACCGCAATCAGGACGCACTGGAGGATGCCAGCACCAGGCTTAAAGATTCGGTTAAGCAGACAATTTTTGAGCAATTTATTTTTTTTACACAGTGGCAGGAAATCAGACAGTATGCGTCAAACCATAGCATCGAGTTGTTCGGTGACATACCAATTTTTGTCGCTCGTGACAGTGCTGATGTCTGGGCTGAAAGAGAAAACTTCTTAATGAATATTGATGGTGAGATGCCGTTTATTGCCGGCGTGCCTCCAGATGCCTTCTCTGACACAGGCCAGAGATGGGGCAATCCATTATATGACTGGAACTACATGAAAAAGACAGAGTTCAGTTGGTGGAAAGACCGTTTTGACACCCAGCTACAGCTTTTTGATCTACTTCGTTTTGACCATTTCCGTGGCTTACAGGCCCACTGGCAAATTCCATATGAGGATGAAACGGCCATCAATGGAAGCTGGGTAGAAGTCCCCGGCAGGGATATGCTAAGTGAGATGTTTGATAGCTTCCATCATCTGCCCCTGGTTGCAGAAGACCTGGGTGTCATTACTGATCAGGTCATTGAATTAAAGAAATCATTCAATTTACCCGGCATGAAAGTTTTACAGTTCGCATTTGACGGCAATAATGCTAATCCACACTTACCTCACCATCATGAAACCGATGATGTAGTGTATACCGGCACACATGACAATAATACAACGATCGGCTGGCTACTTGATGATCACAATTATAACAGAGCGTATTTCAATGGCTACACCGGATTGAAGAATAAATCAGAAAATCAGGGTCTCTGGGCAATGATAAGGCTTGCCATGTCATCTGTTTCTTTCTTATGCATTCTACCCATGCAGGACCTGCTGATGCTTGACTCATCAGCACGCATGAATGTTCCTGGTACAACTGAGGGGAACTGGAACTGGCGCTTTGAATGGTCTCAGCTTCGACCAATGAGTAAAAAAAACATATCTAAATTTATGGTATTGTATCAAAGGTAACGCATGTCTAAATCTCTTCCGCTATCTACTTCAGAAACACCTGTCATGAAAAAATTACCTACTGACAGCGAAACATTAGCTAAAGACTTTGAAAGGTATTTGACCCACCACATGGGCCGCTTTGTCGGTTGTGTGCCGTATTACCTGTATGAAGCACTGTCCCTGACAATCCGTGATCACATAATGACTGGATGGAGGAACACATGGCGATTGCATGAGAAAAGAGGTGTCAGAAAGGCCTATTATATATCACTGGAATTTCTTATCGGGCGATCACTTGGCAATCATATTCTTAACCTTGGCATTGACAGTCAATCAAAAACCGCCATGAATCAGTATGCACTGGATCTTGAGGAGATACTAAGCGAGGAACACGATGCAGGCCTTGGTAATGGTGGGCTGGGTCGCCTGGCTGCCTGTTTTATGGATAGTTGTGCAACACTGAAACTCCCGGTCGTCGGGTATGGAATTCGATATGAATATGGCATGTTTCGCCAGGAAATCGAAAATGGATACCAGGTTGAGGAGCCTGACCACTGGTTAAAGAATGGTAACCCCTGGGAACTTGAACGTCCCGAGTACACCCAGGTAATAAAGTTCGGTGGACATGTTGAAACGTTTACCGACCAGTATGGCAACAAGCGGCATCTTCTGTTTGATGCGTCTGATGTCCTGGCAATTCCGTATGATGTGCCAATTTCTGGCTACCAAAACGACTGCGTCAATACCTTACGCTTATGGAGTGCCAGCACAACCGATGTCTTTAACCTGGATGATTTCAATGCAGGTAGTTACCCAGAAGCGGTAGAAGCGATCAATGAAGCTGAGCATATCACTATGGTGCTCTATCCAAATGACAGCAGTGAGAATGGTAAGGCACTAAGGCTTAAGCAGCAATATTTCCTTGCTTCGGCTAGCCTTCAGGATGTGATACGCATGTGGTCAATCAACGAAGGCGACAACTTTACACATTTTGCCAGACAAAATGTTTTTCAGTTGAACGACACACATCCAGCAATTGCTGTGGCTGAACTAATGCGATTACTAATAGATGAAAAAAATATTCCCTGGGATGAAGCCTGGGACATCACCCAAAAGACAATGGCATACACCAACCATACATTGTTGCCTGAAGCTCTTGAGAAATGGCCAGTACCACTTTTCGAGAAACTTCTACCTCGCATACTCCAGATAATTTACGAAATAAATGCCCGCTTCTTAAAAATGGTAGCCAGACAATGGCCAGGTGACACAGATCGGCAGAGAAGGATGTCAATCATAGAGGAAGGTGATACTAATTATGTACGCATGGCGTACCTCGCAATCGTTGGGAGTTTCTCTGTAAATGGCGTTGCTGCCCTGCATACACGTTTACTGACAGAAGGTCTGTTCAGGGATTTTTACCAGTTATTACCAGACAGGTTCAATAATAAAACCAATGGAGTCACACCTCGTAGATGGGTTGCGCATTGTAACCCCTTAATGAGTTCGCTTATCACAGAAAAAATTGGTAGTGACTGGATACGTCACTTTGAAAAAGTAAATAAATTAAAGAAATTTGTAGGTGATAGTGATTTTTCTGAACGTTGGTTTAATGTCAAAAAAGCTAATAAGCAGCGACTTGCACAACTGGTAAAAGAAAAATGTCATATCGATTTTAATATCGATTCATTATTTGACGTACAGGTAAAAAGAATACATGAGTATAAGCGGCAGTTACTGAATGTCTTACATGTCATTCATCTTTATGATCGCATCAAGCGAGGTGACACGAAAAACTGGACCAATCGTTGTGTACTTATCGGTGGCAAGGCGGCACCAGGATATCAACTGGCAAAATCGATAATAAAGTTGATCAATAATGTCGCTGATGTCATCAATACAGACCCTCAGGCCGGGGATAAATTGAAACTTGCTTTTATACCGAATTATAACGTTTCATGCATGGAAATCATCTGTCCTGGTACCGATTTATCTGAACAGATTTCAACCGCAGGAAAGGAAGCATCCGGAACTGGAAACATGAAATTCATGATGAATGGTGCCATTACTATAGGTACTTATGATGGTGCAAATATTGAAATTCTTGAAGCAGTTGGAAAGAAAAATTTTTTCCTGTTCGGGTTACGTGTTGACGAAGTTGAACAACAGAGAAAAAATTATCAACCTGAACGAATTATTGCCGAAGATGATGATCTGAAGCGCGTCATGCATCTCCTTAACTGCGGGCATTTTAATTCATTTGAATTTGGCATTCTGGATAAAATAATTACATCACTGATGAATCCGCATGACCCATGGCTTACGCTGGCAGATTTCAGAAGCTATATTGAAGCACAGGAACAGGTATCTCGAGCGTACCGTAACCGAGCGAACTGGATAAAAATGAGCATCAACAACACTGCCAGTAGTGGCTATTTCTCAACTGACAGAACGATGATGGAGTATAATGACGACATCTGGAAACTGAACCTCTGACAGATACTAACCCGACCCCTAAATAGCAGACACTCATGTCATGACATCAGGACCATCTCGATTGAAACGGTTTTTGATGCCAGCAATGCCGTTGGCTACACCAATCAGTTCGGCCAACGCTGTCTGGGTTGGTATATTATGCAAACTTAGGTCAGTTACATACCTTTCAATATAGATACGCAGCGTCGCACCATCAGTCCCGGTACCAGATAACCTGAAGACAATGCGGGACTCGTCTTCAAAAAGGATTCTAATTCCATGATTTTTACTAAGGCTGTTATCAACCGGGTCCTCATAGCAAAAATCATCGCACAGTAACACTTTATTCTCAGAATATGTCTGGCCTGCCAGAGATGGCATGCTTTTTCTGAGGTCTTGCATAAGTGTATCTGCCACATCATTTGCAATAGCTTCATAATCATGACGGGTATAATAATGACGGCCAAATCGTTTCCAGTGTGAACGGGTAATTTCCTCTACTGATTGCTGTTTAACCGCAATCAAATTCAACCAGAATAATACCGCCCAGATTCCATCCTTTTCACGGATATGATCTGAGCCTGATCCAGAACTTTCTTCTCCACAAAGTGTAATTCGAGAATCATCCAGCAGGTTTCCAAAATATTTCCAGCCAGTTGGCGTTTCATAACAGTCGATTCCGAGTGAATCGGCGACCTTATCTACAGCGCGGCTAGTCGGTAATGATCGTGCGATACCACAATTACCCTGCTTGTAGCCGGGTAATAGATGGGCATTTGCCGCCATAATCGCCAGGCTGTCACTGGCATTAACGTAGAAATTGCGTCCGAGAATCATATTTCGGTCACCGTCTCCGTCTGAGGCAGCCCCAAAACTGGGTGCGCCAGGACCTGAATTTAATCGTTCAACCAGTTCTCTGGCGTGGGTTAGATTTGGGTCAGGGTGTCCCCCACCAAAATCTTCCAGAGGAATACCATTGATCACCGCACCGACATTGGCTGACAGGCGCTTATTGAAGATCTCTTTGGCATATGGGCCCGTTACCGCATGCATTGCATCAAAGCACATGGTAAGCAAGCCCGAGGTAAACAACGATTTAATTTTTTCAAAATCAAACAAATGCTCCATCAATTCAGCATAGTCATCAACAGGATCAATCACATCGATCTGCATATCGCCTATATAACAGGCCTGCTGTTTGTCGAGAGGAACATCGTCACAGTCTACAATCTGATATTCATGTAGAGTTTTGCTTGTTTCATACACCGCATCAGTAAAAACCGTTGGTGCCGGCCCGCCATTAGCAATATTAAACTTGATACCAAAATCACCTTCCGGACCACCTGGGTTATGGCTCGCAGATAGAATAATGCCTCCGGCTGCCTGATACTTGCGTATCAGACAGGAAACGGCAGGCGTTGAAAGCAAACCGTTTTCTCCTACCATCACCCGCTTAACACCAAAAGCGGCTGACATCTTCAGAATAATCTGTATTGCACGAGTATTGTAATAGCGTCCATCACCGCCCAGTATCAATAAATGCCCTTTTAGCTCCTCAGCATTGGCAAAAATAGACTGTACGAAGTTTTCAAGATAGTGTTCCTGCTGAAAAACTTTGGCTTTTTTACGAAGTCCAGATGTACCCGGCTTCTGATCCCTGTAAGGGGATGTTTCTCTATTTAAAATTTTCATAAAAAATATTCGGCTTTATTTCTGTCAATATTTTATCACGCTTAATACAGACCAGTTCCTCTCTATTATATTTTAGTACAGAATAAAGGAAAAATTTGAAATTTAGCAAAGTAGATGCATTAAATTTGTGCATGTATCATCTTGATTTATAAATGTCCATCTGTTTTGCCATTGCGGGATCCTGTTAATAATCGTTCCCGACGATTTTGTCGAACCTGGACACGGTTCAAATCCTTTGCAAGTAACAATAAAAAAAGCCCCTAAAACAGGGGCTTTTTTTATTGTCTGGCTGGGGGACAAGGATTCGAACCTTGGTTGGCGGAGTCAGAGTCCGCAGTCCTGCCGCTAGACGATCCCCCACTAACTATCCAACTGCAGGCGGCGAAGCTGCCTGCAATAAAATTAACGTTTCGAGAACTGTGGTGCCTTACGTGCCTTATGCAGGCCGAATTTCTTTCGCTCAACCTTACGTGCATCACGCGTAACGAAACCCGCTTTGCGCAATGAACCACGAAGTTCTTCATCATACTGAATCAACGCGCGGGTAATACCGTGGCGTATGGCTCCTGCCTGTCCGCTGATACCGCCGCCACTGACAGTGACATTAATGTCGAACTTGCCTTCCATTTCAACCAGTTTCAGCGGCTGGTGGACGATCATTCTTGCAGTCTCGCGACCAAAGAATACGTCTAGCGGACGCTTGTTGATTAAGATATCACCTTTTCCACTGGTAATGTATACACGCGCTGTAGAACTTTTACGCCGACCTGTTCCGTAATTTATCTCTGCCGTTGCCATGGCTTATATCTCCAGTATCTTCGGCTGTTGGGCCTGATGATTATGTTCTGCGCCATTGTAGATGCGCAATTTTGACAGCATGGAACGTCCAAGTGGGCCTTTCGGCATCATGCCGCGTACTGCTGACATAATGATACGATCCGGGTACTTTTCACGCATGGTTTTCAGGTTAACTGACTTTATTCCACCGGGAAAACCAGTGTAGTGGTGATACATCTTGTCATTTTCCTTGTTACCGGTTACACGAATCTTTTCAGCATTGATGATAACAATGTAGTCACCCGTGTCTACGTGAGGTGTGTATACAGGTTTATGTTTACCTCGCAGGTGGCGAGCCACCTCTGTGGCCAGTCGACCCAGAACTTTATCTGTTGCATCGACGATATACCAGTCACGCTGCACGGTTTCGGGCTTTGCCGAGATCGTTTTCATTTGTTTTCCTTCAATTAACTCAAACAAGAAAGGGCGCGCATATTACTAAAAAGAGCCGTACGCCACAAGTATTTGCAGGTATTTGTTATATTTTGGTAAAAAAAAAGGCACAGCAATGGAGGTAGCTATGCCCAAACCACCAAAGGAGGATGGAGGAGTCTTTCAATGCCTGAAAATCTTCAGGCTGGTTCCTGAATAAAGCCTTGTCAGAAACACATTTCAATCTTTCGTACAATCTTTCATGTCATCCGTGTACTTGATAAGTATATTAGTGTATTCTTATTTTATTGTCAAGAAATATTTCTGTATTTTTACTCGCTAATCAACAAACGCTCAATCTGTCTGCCATCGTTAATCAGGCTATCGATAATTTCGTCGATATCTTCTTCATCAAGATAGGTATACCAGACCGCCTGTGGGTAAATCACCATTACAGGTCCCCGGTCACAACGGTCCATACAACCTGCTGTGTTAACATGAATTCTTCCTGCTCCTGATTCCCCTTCCTCTTTTATGCGTTTTTTCATATATGACCGCATTTCAACAGAATGGTGATTCTGGCAACATGGCCGGCCATCCTCCCGCTGGTTGGTACAAAAAAATACATGATATTTATAGTAAGAATTGCCCATCGATATCCTCAAGAAAGCTCTAATTAATGTCTGAAATAATACTCTCGTATGGGAAAAAACTGGCTCTTGCCCTACAATTCAATTCTTTCCTATTTCACCTGTTTTATTATACCGCACTAAATTTATGACTGAAGATCCCAACATAAACACAGACAAAAACTTCATCATTACTGAAGCGGGGCGCTGTGTGGCCTGCAGCCTGTGCCTGCCCCATTGTCCAACATACCAGCTAACACAACTTGAGACTGAGTCGCCAAGAGGAAGGATATTCCTGCTTTCAGCTATGGCCAGTGGGCAGCTGCCCGCCACAGATCATCTCAATGAATTAATCCACCGCTGCCTGCTTTGTCGGGCATGTGAAACACATTGCCCCTCATCAGTGTCTTTTGCCCGATTAATGGACAAAGGACGTCATCTACTCAGGCAGAAACTACCGGCAGCTTCGTTAAAAAACAGGGTCACAGGCAAATCAATTGACTTTTTTCTGCGCAATCCTGAATGGATACGGGTCGCAACACGGTTTACATGGCTACTTCCGCTCCTGCCCAAACCGGGCAAGCAGGACAAAGATAGAAAACTTACAGATTACCTGGCATCGAAACAACAGCATCGGCGATGGCAAACAGAATATTCAGCAGCGGTGACAGGCAAACAGGTCAGCCTTTTTCTCGGCTGTGTGTCCCGCAGCATGGACGGACGCACCCTTGATGATGCTATCTATGTACTTAATCGAATAGGGTTTTCGGTAATCATACCCCCACAGCAGAGCTGTTGCGGTGCCCTCTGCCTGCATGCAGGAAGAGAAGAAGAAGCAATCAGGATGATGCAAAGGAATATCCATGCGTTTGCAGCCACAGCGACGCCCGTCATCCACACAGCCAGTGGCTGTGGCATGAGCCTTGTGGCGTATAAGGATTATTTGTCTGACAAAGGGTTCTCCAGCCGCATCGGCGAAGTCAGCTACTTTATTGATAGCCACTGGCCGGATGCCCTCAATCTCAGCGCTGGAAAATTAATTGCGTTGCTACATACACCCTGTAGTATGGAAAATAGTACAACTGATACAAACGCACCATTTCGCCTGCTCAGTCGTTTTACCAATATTGATTTACGACCGATTAACAGTCCGTACAGTTGCTGCGGCGCCGCTGGAACAAAAATGCTAACTGACTACAAAGTATCCAGCAGTTTACGACAACCTGTGCTGGATCAGATTACTCACGAAATGCCTGATGTGGTTCTGAGTAGCAATATTGGCTGTGCGCTTCACCTGTCTGAGGGTTTGCGTAAAGCAGGCATAGATATTCCTGTCCGCCACCCGATTAGTCTGGTGGCTGATATTTTGCGGGATCAGCATTTATAAAGTTCATTTGTTGTTGTACTGGTGCTCGGCAACCCGAAAGGAGATGAAAAGCAGAGGAAAGGTAAAAGGGGAAAGGAAAGTCAAAACCTGGCAAGTGCAACAGTGATGATTTTGATTTTTGTAGGTCCGAATTCATTCGGACATGGTTTGTGCGAATGAATTCGCACCTACAATGTTGCCTTATAAAAAACATTCAGTCATCACTCGCACCCCAATGATATATAATAAGTACAGCGCCCTGATTTCGGAGAATAAAATGCTAACTCGCCACATCAACCCCGTTGACAAACTAATATCCCAGGCGGATTCCGCCTTACGAACAATCTTTGGCAAACCGCCTTTAAGCGGCAGGCCCTACCCAGCAGCTGATTGTTCTGAGGCCGAGCTTAGTAAACAGGAAAAGAAGCATGCCGCCGGACTGATGCGCGTTAATCATTCAGGTGAAGTCTCTGCTCAGGGGCTCTATCAGGGCCAGGCTCTAACAGCAAAACTTCCCAACGTCAGGTTAAAAATGGAGCAGGCAGCCATCGAAGAAAATGATCACCTGGTGTGGTGTGAGCAACGCCTGAAAGACCTTAATGCACGTAAAAGCCTGTTCAACCCGGTCTGGTATACCGGTTCATTTTTGATTGGTGCGACTGCAGGCATGCTGGGGGACAAATGGAGCCTTGGCTTTGTTGCTGAAACAGAGCATCAGGTTGTCCGTCACCTTGATGAACATTTAGAATCACTCGCCAAGAACGATGAGCGTAGTCGAGCCATCCTGGAACAAATGAGAATTGATGAGGCAAAACACGCGACTACAGCCCTGCATTATGGTGGCTCCGAACTGCCCCTGCCTGTTAAAAAGCTTATGGGACTGATGTCAAAGGTGATGACTCGAACTGCTTACCGGGTATAACTTATTGACGCACCCAGCGATCTGTCAGTGAGCTCGTACTGCCCGATAACTTTCTGCTCACAAAAACTTCAATAAACTTCGCCTCAATACCTGCTTGTTTATCGTGTATATGTATTACAGTTGTTGTCATGCCGGAGCTCGCATAAATAGTATCAATTAAATCTTTCCCCCATTCCGTTACTACCAGTGAGCCTTCATTATTTATGGGATTTACGTGGTAGTCCGGTTCTTCAAGATACACAACTTTATCATCCTCCTGTATCGCACGAATTTTTGTATCCTGCCAGGAGTACCACGGGACTGTGAAAATATGTGCCCCACCCGGCCTTAGTGTTCTACAAATTTCTTTCAGTGACTGAATCGGGTTCAGCAAATGCTCCAGTACGTCCTGAGTAATCACAAGATCAAAGGATTCATCATCAAATGTTTGCCGGGCTAAATCTTCACAGCGGTGTCCTGAATAAAGCACGCCGGGGGGAATGCCAGAAAAAAACTGGCTTGGTAAATAGCCCTGACATTCAGACGAAAATTTTTTAAATGTTGCTCCACTGGGAGAAGACTCATGAATATTCAAGTTTCTCCAGTCAGGAAAAAATTGTTGCATGACTTGCAGCAGTGCTCTTTGCCTGGGGATACTGCTACACCTGATGCAGTGGTAGTTATCCCGCAGCCAGTCAGCTTTTTTATAAAACAGTGTTTTTTTCTCGCATATGGGACAATATCCTGTATTCAGTCCTCTGCGAAATATTTTAAACACATCCCCAATAGAAATATTTCTCAAGCGCTTAATCATTTCCCGGGATTCTTAATCTGCCCTGGCACAAAATGTAGCCTCTCATATTGTATATAATTTAGCAGGATCAATAACATCATAGTTCAGCATTATAGTTCAGCTTGTAAGAACTATTCCTTGCTACATTTCCACCTCTATCAGTCTTTGCTTTTTTCCCTACGATAGACCTGATAGTGTTCCTCAAAAAAAATCTCCATCTCATCAATCAAGCTAGCACACTCTTCTCCATGCATCAGATTTCTCATCATAAATGATGAGGTTTTCTCAAAGAGTTTTTTTGAGTCGAGCATCGGATAGGTTCTCGACAACCTTTTGACAGCCTTAATCACAGATTCTTCCTGTGGGCGGCGTATATCCAGTGGATGATCTGCAACAGGCTCAGCTTCTATGGCATAGCGCTGACTCAGAAACTCTGCATAATCAAGCAGCGTCTGTTGCTGAGTCCTGGGCAACTGACGGAAATTTTTTAATAATACTTTTTCCTCATCAGGCATTTTAGTAATTCAAGGAGCCTCTGATTTATGGGCCGAACGAGAATCGATATATGCCTCAGGTCTTTTTGTCTTTGTCTTTATTAACATCGCAACGTTCATGGGCAAAATTTAAGAATTCCTGCATCGCTCGAATACGAAACTTCTGCCGCTGATGAACCAGAGAGAAAGCGCGGTGTAATGGCGGGTCAATTTTTACAGCTTTCAATGTATTTAACTGTAATTCTTTTACCAGCGTAGTTTCTGAAACGACAGATATCCCGAGACCTGATTCAACGGCATTTTTGATCGCCTCAGGACTGCCGAACTCCATACTTAGATCAAGGTCACTCATGCTCAAATTATTTTCTTCAAGATAATCAGCAAGCACACTACGAGTACCTGAGCCTTCCTCACGCGAAATAAAAGGATGATCTTTTAATTCGCTAACATGGACACTTTTCTTGGCTGCCAGAGGATGGTCCGGTGCGACAATAACAACCAGATTATCCTGCCAGCAGGCCTTGACAGCCAGACTCTTGTTAAGCACCGGAGACTCAACAAGCCCTATATCGATATCATTGTTTTCGACCATATGGACAACGCCGAGGGAATTTGACACTTTCAGGCGTAGCTTAACCTTAGGGTAAAGTGCCTGGAATTCCCCCAGAAGACGCGGCAGCATATATTCTGCAACTGTGGTGCTTGCGCCTATCACCAGAACACCGATAATTTCTCCTGTAAGCGTTCGTATATCATTATCCATCTCACGATAGAGACCAAGAATTTGCTCTGAATAGACAAAGACTTTTTCCCCGACATCCGTAAGACTAATCCGGTTATGGGTTCGATCGAATAAACGTGTATTGAAATATTCTTCAAGCTGACGAACCTGGAACGTAACAGCCGGTTGTGTCATGTGAAGAGAATCTGCTGCCTTGGTGAAACTGAGTAAACGCGCAACGGTGTTGAATACCTGTAGACGTCTGTCCGCCATATTAATGCCTTGCCTGTCTGGTTAAATTCATACAGTCTAGGCTACCAAGGTATATAAGGCAATGCTAAATCACTTTTTAACAGCGCAATCAAATATATTTTTCAGCATGCAACGACTAAAGGGCACCTCTATTTATGGATAGATCAGATTGCATGCAAAATCGTTCATATCAAGGCAAGGATCGCACGTAATAGCTAGCTATTGCGAAGATTCTTAACGCAGAGATGGACGATTTTGGATGTGAGATGAATATTCATGAATAAATAGAGGCGCCCTTTAGGGCGCCTCTATTAATAACCTTCCAGCTTTAATTTTAGATCAGTCGGACTGCTGGCAAACTGCAGTGCCACATCTTCGGTGATCTTTCCCGTCCGATAAAGCTCCAGCAGACTGCGGTCAAAAGGGATCATGCCCTCTGCCGCTGTTCCTTTCTTTATCACACCACTAATTTCCCCGACGCGTAGAGGATCAAGGATATATTCACGCACCAGTGCCGAAACGGTCATAACTTCTGCTGCCAGTGCACGCCCCCTGCCTTCTGCTTTCGGAAGCAACCGCTGGCTAACGACCCCTTTTAGATTTCCGGCCAACTTGGAGCGTATCGTCTGTTGAGCATTGGGCTGAAATGCAGAAATAATACGATTGATGGTCTCTGCTGCATCAGGTGAATGCAAAGTTGAGAATACCAGATGCCCAGTTTCTGCTGCCGTAAGGGCGATATCAATGGTCTCAGGGTCTCGCATTTCACCCAGTAGAATAACATCAGGATCTTCACGCAGTGCTGAGCGCATCGCGTCCGGGAAACTACTGGTATCCACGCCTACCTCGCGCTGGGAAATAATTGATTTATTATCTGAAAAGAGAAATTCCACCGGGTCTTCAATAGTCAGTATATGCTTGGCATAGGTGCTGTTTATCTCGCCGATTAATGAGGCAAGGCTGGTCGATTTACCGGAGCCAGTCGCTCCCGTTATAATTATCAGACCGCGCTCTTCATGCACAAAGCGGCGCACCGTTTCCGGCAGCCCGAGCGATTCAGGACTGGGCACGTCTGTATTAATGACACGTAGGGCCATTGATATGCTGCCACGCTGATGATAAGCATTGGCACGCACGCGCCCTATTCCTTTCAGGCCAAATGAAAAATCAGCCTGACGCAGTGTTTCAAATGCTTCTTTATTGTGCTCCGGTATGATCTTATCTGTAAGATCTTTCATAAAGGCAGGCGATGTCGCCGGGAAACGCTCCACCATCTTTAGCTGCCCGTCTACACGCACTACAGGATGCATGCGCGTACGTAGATGAATATCTGAGGCATCCTTACCCATAGCAAACTTCAAAAGGGTCGCAAGATACTGGATTGTATCAAGCTCCTCCTTATTTTCTTTTTTTGTTTGTACACTACTGCTCATTGGCTCTCCATCCTTCGCCTGTAGAGGCGCTACAGTCTGTTTTTAGATAACACCGGAAAGAGCATAACAACTATAGGCTAAAATGAAAATTCCAGTCTGCATACATTTTTTTTGTATCCATAAAAAATGCCCCGCAAGCGGGGCACTTTCTGGTATTTAAACCTTACTTCTATATCATGGGCAAACCGTTGAGTCTGAAGGGAAATGACCAAACAGTAGCAGAAAGTTCTTGAATGGTCCCATATTCCCCATGGCTTCGATCTTTGGGCCTTTAAATTTCAGACGACCAAACATCATAGCCTTCAACGGGCCATAATCTCCGTTACCGATTTCTATCCAGCGCCTGGTATCTGCAAACATTTCATAATCGGCAGAACGGTCCAGATCCGGGTTTTCGACCTTACCAGCATAAACACATATAGCCTTATTATCCTGACGCTCAAACTGCATTTCCACATGTGGGCTATCTGGACAATCACGGCGATAAAGCTGGATTATCTTGAATCCTTTGTCACCATCGTTATCTATCCATTCAGAATCAGCCAGACCTTTGGTCATCAATTCATCAGCATTCCAGGCATCGCAAAATTGCTTGATATAGTCGACTGACATCATTGCAGGCAAATTACCGGCAGGTGTATCCGCTACTGGCCCTGCGGTAGCTTCATCTGCAGCCTGCTCGGTTTTTTTTTGATCCTGTTTCTTTTCCGCAACTTTTGTCTGTCCAAAAACGGTGCCAGAGAAAGCGAATATTCCGGAAACCATTAATACCGCTGCGATCTTCTTGAGCGAAACGTCTATTAGTTGAAAGCTATACGATTTCATAATTTCACCCTGTTTAAGAAAATTTAACATCTAAAAAAAAGGGACGGCTTAAAGAAGCCGTCCCTTTATCTTTAACGCTAAGCATAACCTTTCGGTCTGTTAGTATCTCCAGGTGTAGTTGACTGCAGCCTCATACTGCTTCATTTCAATTTCAACTGTCTGAGTATCTCCCAAACCAGGTATGGCCGCTAGAGGATTACCACCCTTAACCTTTACAAGTGGCGCATAGGTGAATGAAAAGTCCAGCGAACTGTTTTTACCGATATTTGTAGTAAGCCCAAGTGACCATGCATTTTTCACAACACCGGGGGCCAGGATATTAAACAAAGTTTCTGTGTCAGGGACAGCCTGGTCATTAGTGGAGAAGCCTGCGCGAGCCTGCCATTTACCCGCATCATACTGGTAGCCAATCTTATAGACATTAATATCTTCCCAGCCAAACCCTGCACCGTTTGAGCCACCAAGGCAGTTCGACGCGACACCAGCCATACAGGCACCAAGGTTAGGCATCAGTGGGTTAGAAATTGAACCAACATCAGTGTAATTTATGCGTTGGTAATCAAACAGGAGGGTATGCATCTTTGCAGGAGAAAACTTTGCCCCGAGAGACCAGGTAGACGGAATATCAAATCCACCTTTCTCAGCAAAAAGACCTGCATAGTTGTCAAACTTACCCATAGAAATCTTGGTTTGATACGATGCGCCAAGTGAAAAACCTGGTGCTACTTCACCGGTAATACCAAACTTTGCACCAAAGCCGGTAGCAGTGTCGTAACCGTTACCTGTCAAATTAGCTGGGCTTGTAGAGAAGCCACCAAAAGCTTCAAGCCCTATGGCCTTGAAGCGCTGGAAGGCAAAGATACCTGAAATACCCAAAGAAACCTGGTCGGTAACCTTGCGGGCATAGGTAACCAGGGTATTTAGCTGCATCAGGTCTATACCAGCTGGCCCCGCACCGAAAGTGCCCGGGGTGCCTGAGGGGGCACCAGGTGCGGTAACATTTCTGTATTCAGTATTCATTCCGCCATTAGCCGCTAGCGTGATGCCAATAGAACTGACATCATCAATCATGTGATTCCAGCCAAAGTTTGGAATCAGGAAATTTTCATTATCACTGTCATAGGTACCTGGTAACAGTGAAAAGGCACCTGTTTCCGGGCCAAGAAAAGGGCCGACCTGGTTAACAGTGTAACTACGGATGGGGCTAAACCAGGTAACACCGGCATCGATACGGTTACCAACACCCACCATATTAGCCGGATTTGTAGCGGCATCCATGCTATCAAGCGACATTGCCACACCCGTGCCACCCATACCTTTGGCTTTAACACCAAATCCATTACTAAAATAGCCATTAGTTGTTGCCATTGCTACACCAGGTAGGACCATACTTGCAGCGACAGCTAGCACCAATACGTGCTTCTTGGGGTTTATCATCTTTTTTACCTCTGGGTAATTATTAATATTAATAGTTTATCTACCCGGACTTGTCTTTGTTGTTTCCAGGCAACTTGAACTATTTATTTTGACTCTCAGTGGCTGTAAGCATGGTCAAATTTTATTTGTAAGTCAATAAAAACGCCGTGATTCTTTTCATTGTGATACAAATCACATTATTTTGTTTCAATTAGGCAAAAACCCCCACATTGGTACGGGGGTTTACTAAGGGAATCAGGGATATTTTTGTGTCCATACTGGCTTTTATGGAGTAAATTAACCCTAAGTCCGACGGACCCCTAGATGTACAGTGTAATATTTGCATCACCCGCAAATTCAAAGAAGGTCGCGGCTCCGACAAAATCCAGGCCATCAAGAAAATCACTCTTGTTCATATCAAAGAGATCTACAGTCATTTGACAGGCGACCAGTTTCACTTCAGCTTCAATACAGAGTTCACGCAGATCTTCGATACTGGCAACACCTTTTTTCTTCATGGTATTTTTCATCATCATAGTCATAATGCTTTCCATACCGGGGATCGCCGTACCCAGCACAGGAAACCACTTGTCCATACCCATAGGCATAGGCATGCCCGGATTACCAAGCGGACTAACTTTCAGGTTCAGATGTTTCTTCAGCAATTGCAGACCGTAAAAAGTAAAGAAGATCATCACATCGTAACCCAGTGCTGCGGCAGTTGATGACAGAATAAAAGGAGGATAGGCCCAGTCCAGGGTGCCCTTGGTTGCTATAATAGCGAGTTTCTTTTCAGACATAACATTCACTCCACGGCACTACACCGTTAGTTAAGATAAAATTAAAATTAACCTTTTTTCATCAAAAAAGTGAACTCACCACCATTTTCTACAGATTCCATTAGTTCATTGCCAGTCTGCTTTGCAAAAGCTTCAAAATCTTTTACCGAACCGGGATCGGTGGCTAGAATACGTAGCACTTGCCCGCTCTCCAGTCCATTAATTGCTTTTTTTGCCCGTAGGATAGGAAGCGGACAGTTCAATCCGCGTGCGTCAAGTTCTTGATCAAAATCAGACATGGTTTACTCCAGAATTAAAAGTAGATGATATTATTAATAAATAATTACATTGAATAGGGTTGGGATTATCGCTACTGATACACAGACGAACAGTAATCATTGCCTGTATAACCTGTATAATAGCTGCTTTTCACGCAAAGATTATTATACATTTTACGCATTGGGCATAATAATTCAATGCGCAGGCGAAACACAAGTAAATCACCTTAAGGGTGCCCTATAAATTAAAAGGGTACCCTTAATCATGTTAAAACAAATCGAGCTTATATAGCTTGCGCTGATATAATACAGTAATGAAACTGTATCTGTGATTACTTCTATCAACTGACAGGCATGTACGCTAAGCCGTAAAATGACAGCTTCCATCCTGAGATCACATACAAAGATTACCCATTCTCACAAAACACAAACAACACACTCTATATGTATTCATGTACCGTAAATTCATAAATTTTTTTCTTCTGATACTGCCGTTGGCGCTTTCATCACTTACTATTCCTGCCCAGGGGCAGACCTCTGACTTTAACCTGCCTGACCTCGGCGACGAATCCTACAATGCCATGTCCCCACTTGAGCAGAAGCAGTTGGGTGAAAAATTTTATCGCCAGGCTCGCACCTATATGAATCTGGTCGACGACCCTGAGTTAAAAGAGTATCTAGATGACCTGGGCAATAGATTAATTGAAGGTGCCGGCCTGGCCAGGAACAGCTTCACCTTTTTCATGATTAATGATAATTCTGTCAACGCCTTCGCTGTTCCCGGAGGCTATATAGGGGTGAATACCGGGCTACTATTAACCGCAAAAAATGAAGCAGAAGTTGCTTCGGTGCTAGGCCATGAAATTGCACATGTTACGCAGCAGCATATCCCCCGTATGATAAGCGCGCAGAAGAAAAACCTGCTGCCTAATCTGGCCACATTGCTAGCAGGCATTCTGTTAGGGGGTCAGGCCACCGAAGCCGCCATCGCTATCACATCAGCCAGATCTCTGGACAACCAACTCACATTCACGCGTGCATTTGAGCGCGAAGCAGATCGAATTGGAATAAACGTGCTTGCCAACTCAGGCTATGACACCAATGCCATGCCTGCTTTTTTTCAGCGCATGCAGCAGGCCAACATCCTGAATGAAACCAACGCCCCGCAATTTCTGCTGACTCACCCGATCACCACTGACCGTATCGCCGAGGCAAAAGCCAGAGCAGCTAACTACCCTCATATAGCAACAAACGATAACACCCGGTTTACGCTGATCCATGCAAAATTGAGCGTAATGAATGCAGATGCCAATGACGCTGAAAGCCGCTATAGAGAAAAAATTCGTAAAAATGGGACAAAATTCACCCTGGCAGATCATTACGGCCTGGCTCTTGCATTGTTGAAAGGAAAAAAATATAAAGCAGCGAGAAAAGAAACCGCCTTATTACTTGATCGGGCGCCAGATCAAATGTTATTCAGAATACTGGAAGCTCAGATAGCGTCTGCCGAAGGGAACAATGATAAATCCCTGAAGCTTTTCCGCGATATCTATAAAGCTGACAAATCATCACTCTCTGCAATTACCTATTACGCAGAAGCCCTGGCCCATCATGGCAACTATGCCGAAGCACGAAAAGTGTTGCGTAAGGCCGTCAGAAAATTCCCAAAAAGTGTTCTTTTTTACGAAAAGTTATCGCAGGCAGAAAGCAAAACCGGTTCGAAAATGGAATCTCATCGCGCGCTGGCCGAAGCCTATGCGTTACTCGGGAATTACCCTTCAGCTACACAGCAACTTAATATTGCGCGCACATTTGCCAGCAAAGATGATTTCTATGCACAGGCCAGTATTACGGCAAGAATCAAAGAAATAAAGAACCTTGCAGCATTAGAGAAAGAAAAATAACGAAAAATACTGCCTGATAAAGTAAAAAAAGCTAGTAAATTGAGTCTCTCTGGAAAAAAATTGCAATAATCCCTTTGCGATTACCGCAAATATATGTATGCTATACGTCACAAAATAAACGCCGCTGTGTATTGGCATAAAGATCAAACGCATTCCGGCATATCTAATTAGTTCTAGTGCTTGAGGAGGCCACAAAATTATGAGGAAATATTTCTCTCTAGTCGCAACTGCAGGGGCAGTATTTTTAGCGGGTAACCTTGCTATGATACCTGTTGCTTCTGCTGGCGAAAAAAGTCTACCCACCGAAAAACAATGCAAAGCGTCGAAGCCGACCGATGCAGCCACTAAAGGCTGGTGTGTCATTATTACCCGTAAACAAGGTAACTGCCTGGCCTGTCACGATGTAGTGACCAAAAGATGGCCTGCTGATCTGCCTGCATCTGGCAACGTCGGCCCACCATTGGTCAGCATGAAAGCACGTTTCCCTGATAAAGCGAAACTTCGTGCTCAAATCTGGGATGCTACGGCTGCTAACCCTAATACAGTCATGCCTCCTTTCGGGCGTCACAAAATAATTTCTGAAAGCGATATCGATAACATTGTTACATTTCTATACACCATCTAGTATAAGATGGTGTCAATTCAAAACTCAGGAGAGCTTGGAAACATGAAGCGTAGAACATTTCTGAAAGGAACAGTCGCTACTAGCGCACTGGCTGTCGCAGCTGGTGCCGGCTTACTTAGATCAGGGCAGGCACTTGCAGCCGGATGGCCAACCGCAGCATTTGCTGCCACCGACCTCGCTGCAGCAAGCAAAGCAGTCTTTGGCTCTAAAGGAGCAGTAAGTAAAGACATCAAAATCAAAGCACCATTACAGGCTGAAAACGGAGCTGTTGTTCCAATCAAAATCTCGACAGCACTGCCTGACGTCAAGAGCATCGCAATTTTTGTTGCGAAAAACCCTAGACCACTGTCAACGAAAGTGGACTTTAGCGGCGGCGCTGAAGGATTTTACACTACTCGTGTAAAAATGGGCAAAACCTCAGACGTCTTCGCCTATGTCAATTCGGGCGGGAAAATACTGAAAAATTCCGCAATGATCAAAGTAACCGTCGGCGGATGTGGTGGTTAAACCATCCCCGCATGTCAACAGCTAAGGTACTGAAATAATGGCAACGAAAATTAAAGCCCGTAAAAAGGGAAACGCAACTGAAATCCTCGTACTGGTCCAGCATCCTATGGAAACTGGAAACCGCAAGGATAAGAAAACCAAAAAGTTGATACCTGCTAACTTCATCCAGACAATGATTTTTTCCGTCAATGGCAAAACTGTGGCTGATGCATCTTTGGGCATTGGTATCTCCAAGAACCCACTGGTCGGTATTCGCGTCAAGAATGCAAAATCCGGCGATAAAATCAATGTTTCTTGGAAAGATAACATGGGTAAGACCGGCAGCGCCAAAACAACCGTAAAATAAGTATATCTATTACGGAATGACCAGGTCAGTCAAAACTGGCCTGGTCATGACTACCAGGAGGAGTATTATGAATAAAAAACTTATATTAGTGCTTGCGGGTCTCGGCATTGCTCTCGGGGCACCGATAACAGCAACCGCAACACCTCAAGATGACCTGAAGCAATTCCAGGCCTTTTACAAAAAACGTTTCCCGACAGTCCCACTGGAAGCATATAAAGATGGTGTAAATGTACTGCCACAATATGCGGATCAGGTTGAAAACTGGAAACTGTTGATGGAATTTCCGCCCTATGATGAGGAAGTAGACAAAGCCGAGAAACTCTGGAACACACCATTTGCTAACGGTAAAACTTATGCCAGCTGTTTCAAAAATGGTGCTAAAGGACTGGCAGTCGGCTACCCTTTCTACGATACAAAGAGCAAGCAGGTACGTACTGTCGTAGGAGACATCAATGAATGCCGTGTTCGTAATGGTGAAAAACCCATCAAGAACCTGAAATATGGTGATATGGCCAGATTGGCTATTGCCTTCAAAATGCGTTCAAACGGCAAAAAGATGGCTGTGAAGATAGATAGTCCTGGGGCAATAGCCGCCTATGAAAAAGGTAAGCAGTTCTATTGGGCACGCCGTGGGCAGCTGAACTTTTCCTGTGCCGGATGTCATGTACAAAATGCCGGCAACACAGTACGTGGTAATGTCCTGGGCGCCGGACTTGGTCATGGCGTAGGCTTCCCGGTTTACCGAACCAAGTGGGCACTCAAAGGTAAGCCCCTTGGCACCCTGCACCGTCGCTATGGGGGTTGTAACAAACAGGTGCGTGCTAAACCTCTGAAACCTCAAAGTGAAGCATATAAAAATCTTGAGCTATACGAGGCATACATGAACACAGGTATCCCCATCGAGGTACCCAGTCAGCGTATGTGATCATTACTGTATGATTAAAAGCCCGGCGTCGCCGGGCTTTTTTTTGCCTGCAAACCTGTATAATCTATATAACAGCACAACTTATGGCACACCTCTCAGCTTAAAAGAATGAACCACCCGGACTCCTGGTCAACATATTTCAAAGACACGGCCTTGCAGGACTGGCTAAATGAACAACTAACACTATCCGATAGCATTTGCGCTGCCCATGGTGACTACAGGCGCTGGCATCAAACACTGAAACAACTCTCCCAGTACAGCACAGAAAAATACAATCTTTCACTGCCCACAATCCAGATTGGCGAAAAGCGTCAATTAAACCAGGACAAATATGATCACCTGGAAGATCAACTTCGGAACTTACACCCCTGGCGCAAAGGCCCCTTTAACATCTTTGGGGTAGAAATAAACAGTGAATGGCGCTCTGATTTCAAATGGCAAAAACTCGCAGACAAAATTAGCCCTCTGAAATCAAGAAAAATCCTGGATGTTGGCTGTGGCAATGGGTACTTTATGCTGCGCATGTTAGGAGAAGGTGCAAAATGGGTATTAGGTATTGACCCTGCTGTACTGTTCAATATGCAGTTCAGAGCACTCACCCAGTCTATTTCTCATAACATCAATGCACGTATCCTACCTGTCGGCATCAATGACCTGCCTGCTCATCTGGCATGCTTTGACAGCGTTTTTTCCATGGGGGTCCTCTATCACAGACGCTCGCCCATTGATCACCTTAGCAGGCTATACTCATGCCTCAGGCCGGGTGGAGAATTAGTTCTTGAAACACTGGTACTCGATGAGCCAGGAGAAAAATTATTAGTACCACATTCCCGTTATGCAAAGATGAGAAACGTCTGGTTTATACCGACGACCACAACATTGACGATATGGCTACATCGTACTGGATTCAACAAAATTAAACTTGTGGACGTTTCCACCACAAGCCGGGAAGAACAAAGGTCTACCGACTGGATGAAATATGAATCTCTGTCTGATTTTCTTGACCTAGACGATCAAAGTAAAACGGTTGAAGGCCATCCTGCACCAACGAGGGCAATCTTTGTCGCAAGTAGATAGCCAAAATAAAGACAGAATTAATAAATGGCCTGTCTTACATGCGATAGCAGGTATCCGGCAAGCCTTTGATTTAGACTAAATATCACCGGTCATTTTCATTAATTGATTAGAGGTTCCTTAATATCTTGCTCCGGCTCAAGGGTACTAACAGAATTCAGACAAAGACCCTCACCAGACAATGCTGCTACCTCTGCATCGATATCATCCAATGAGACATCTTCCAGATTTAATGCTTTAATAATCATCACAGCAATTTCTCGTTCCAACGACATTTATTTCCACCCCACTTTTTATTTATTTGTAATATCGATTAACAACACCCTATTTAGAAAATTAGCATAAAAATACCATTCGTCAAGAAATAATGACCGTCTATCTAAGATGGTCTAGTTAAAACCCAAAAAAACAGCGGCAGAAGGACTGGTGAAACAGGGTTTTGCTGGAAGAAAGCAGGATGCGTGAAATGAGGAGTTATTTGTCCACCTACGTTTCTCTTACTAGGAGCCTGTCGGGTTTAGCTGTTTTGGAACTAAATTAACGAGATCGAATAAAATGAGTTTATCATGTGAGGAGAATGGTTGTTCCATTTGACGATCAGGATAAGCTCAGTTTATCGATATTCGTGGATTTTGAACGAAACATGTTAAGCCCGACAGGCTCCTAGAGAGTAACTAATTTAATTCGACAGAAACAGTGGAATTCGGAAATCCTGCACCGCCTCGACCAGGGCAGGGTTACCATCAGGCAGAAAATACTACGATAAATACCTTCACATCTGACTTTCCCAGTATTGTACTTTGGAACCATCATCATCCATCACCGGATCTATGATGATGGTCACTATAGCTGGCTGTCAGTCTCCATCTTCAAGGTTTTCGTGTTTGATCTTTTCGTAGATTTCTTTCCGGTGTACCGGTACCTTTTTTGGCGCATTTATCCCGATGCTGACTTGATTTCTATTGACTCCAAGCACAGTTACCTGAATCTGATCACCGATATTTAACGTCTCGCCTGTACGTCTTGTTAATATAAGCACTATCTCATCTCCTTGAATATTATATTTCAGCCACTATGGCTCTTCCGTGAAGCTTTCGCCTCCTCTAAAAAAGTCAATCAATATTCGATTAACTAAAACCTAATTTAAAAAATAGCAGAAAAATACCATTCATCAAGATAAACGGTCATTTTTACTTGATGAATGGTATTTTTCTGCTATTTTTTAAGGGAAGAGATAAACATTGATATAAGTGTTTGATGTCTAACCCAGGGAAGAAATAATGTTAAGTTGTAAGAAAAATAGAGAACAAAGTAATTTTGGTGAGTTTATCGAACAGAAGACAAGGATGTTCCATTCAAAAGTAGTGTATGCGCTGAATCGTAAACATGAGCATTTCTTTAGCAAAAGAGATGTGTTGAATGGCAATATTGATACGCGCTGCAAGGTGTGTGGAATCCTTCTGTCAGAATATCGCGCCCAGAAAAGGTTTGAAGAAATGAATACTCTGATTATTACTCGACGGAGAGAAGAATACGGTTAAGTCTTCCGTTTCTTTACGCTAATTTCCCCAGATATCTGCCTGCATTCAATCGAGTAGACCTTCAAAAAAGCTGGAAAACAAACACCATGGAAGAAAAAAATACTGATTTACAGCTGGATGATCTGGTACGAGTAGATAACCTGCAACTACTTTATCATCAATCTTACCCAGCTATTTTCGCCAGTCTGATTAGCGCTGCATTGCTTTCTGCAGTTCTGTGGCCGGTGCAACAAAAAGAAGTACTGATTAGCTGGTTTATTATCCTTACCTATACCGCTATTGTTCGACTCATCCTGTTCATGCTCTACAATCGTGTTAAGCCGCAGGGTGAAGACATACTGTCCTGGGAAATGCCGTATTTTGTAACACAGCTCCTGTCGTCGACTTCCTGGGGCATTGGGGCTGTCTACATCATGCCCATCGACTCTCAACTGCATCAGGTAGTAATCTATTATTTTCTGATGGGCCTGTCTGGTGGTGCTATTTTTGCCTACTCTGCCAATCGCACCATGACACTGGTCACGATTGCCAGCCTTTTGTTACCAATAACTGGCTGGTTTCTCGTACAGGGCGGTCTGTTGGCGATGGGGTTAGTGATGGGGGCAGTTGTCTTCTATATTTATACCATTCGCGCAGGAAAAATTCTGTCACTGACATTGAATAAGAGTTTTATGCTGGCCCATGAACTCAATAATGCGAAGGAGGCTGCAGAAACTCTGGCCCTGAAGGACGAATTATCCGGACTTAATAACCGCCGTGCATTTTATGAAAAAGGAAAAATGTTAGTTGACTACTGTCAGCGGAATAATGAAGTATTTTCGGTCATAACCATTGATATTGATCACTTCAAGAAAATCAACGATAAGTTTGGCCATGCTGCGGGTGATGCAACAATAATTCAAGTTGGGAGTATTCTCCTACAAGTGATACCTAAATCTGGCCTCTGCGCAAGAATCGGTGGTGAGGAATTCGGCATATTGCTGAAGGCTTCAGCGTCTGACGCGGCCGTACAACTCGCAGAAAAATTACGCCAGAAGATTGCAGCGACACCAATTGCGTTCAACGGCGAAGACATAACCATCAGCGCCAGCTTTGGTGTCGCTGACGGCAATTTAGACCTCGATACTCTCTTGAAGCGTGCAGATGCTGCCCTTTATAAAGCCAAGGAGACTGGTCGAAACCGTGTTATCTGTGACGAGTGTGATACTGAAGAGATGCAGAGTCGGCTAAATGCAAAACGACTGTTATCTCTCATCGGCTAAGGATTGGTTTAGATCACAGGAGGGTCCTGCAGTGATTTTCAGGCACTAAAAAAGCCCTGAACCGTTATCGTGTTCAAGGCTTTGTTTTTGGTGGGTCGTGGGCGATTCGAACGCCCGACCGCCTGATTAAAAGTCAGATGCTCTACCGACTGAGCTAACGACCCAAATACTCATCTAACACTGGTTCAGGCTGTTAGACTTTTTCGAGTTTGCGCATCATACTAGGAAGCAGCCTCATGTCAACCAGAGATGAGCTCAGAGCACTAAAAAAACCAGCTTCTTCATATACCATCCTGTAATACTGTACTTTCATCGTCAGAGCACTACCAAATACTATCGATATCAGGGCGAGATATGAGCCCAAAGCAAGTGTACTTACACCGGTAACCCCCTGCCCAATAGTACAACCCAGTGCAAGTACGCCACCAAAACCCATCAAAATACCACCGACAACATGATTGAAAAAATCCTTGACTGAGGCAAACCATTCAATCCTGAAACTTTTCATCCATAATGACATGAGAAATGAGCCCAGGATGACACCAAAGACAATTGCTACACCAAGGACAATGTTTATTCTTTTAAAACCTTTAGCTACATAACCGAGAGTTTGTCCTAATGGGTTAATAAATGAAAATGACATTGGGCTACCAGAATTTCTGGATGGTTTTGGTCCAACCCAGTCCTTATGCAAGTCCTCAGCCATATCCCACTGTGATGTTGTCGGGTCAAGATACTCACGAAGAGTTATTTGTACTTCACCATCAAAATCAGACGTACTCTCAAGGAATATATTCGATGTGACATACCAGAGACCGACAACTACCAGTCCAACTACCAGCCCACCGAGGATATTATCGAAATTTTTACGGAAATCGGCTGATTTGAATATAAAGATTAATAGTGCCGAAACTAACAGCAGACCAATCCAGAGTCGGCCAGAGGCTGCATTTTCAGGGCCTGCCAGTAGTGTCCCAAAATCCTGTGCACCGCTGTCCAAATTGATTGCAAGCGGTCTGATCCAGCCATTAAAGAGCAATGAAAACAAGGTCTGATCAGTACCTGGTAATGAATTAACCATATAATAGGCAACACCGCCGATACCCAAAAAAACTATAACCGATTTTATGTTCCCAGCGCCCATGCGGATCAGAGTCTTGTTTCCGCAGCCGGACCCATATGTCATGCCAATACCAAATAAGAAACCGCCAAGCATGTTCTCAGCCCAGATCAGGGTACCGCTACGGTAGGGGGGCATTGCGAGGTCAGGAGTAATAAGGCCCTGTGTTTCAAACAAGGTGACGCCTAACAGAGCCACCGCGATCGCGAACATCCATGCACGGATCCTGCCGTGGTCACCCATATTAATCCAGTCAGAAATTGCCCCCATGGTGCAGAAATTGGTTTTTTGTACCACTGCACCCATGATCAGGGCCAGAGCAAATGTTAACCATAGCATCGTTGTCCAGGCTGTTGAGAAATCGTCAAAAATCATCTAAATTCTCCTTTAATAACTGATTGATATCATAAAATTTATTAGTATTTTTAATGGTTAAAAAATATTATTCTTCAAAGTGTGCGGCTTTGCGGCTACCTGGGAATAAGACTTCTACCATAGCCGATTTATTCCAATTTTTCTACACGTATTGCTTACGGATACTACCTTACAGGCCAATAGACAGTTGGATCCGCTGTATCTGTCTGATTAAATCCATCTGCCCGCAAATGGCATGAATCACAAACCCCGCAGGCAAGCCCATCAGGCGATGGGTTATAACAGGATATTGTGAGACTGTAATCAACGCCTAGCCTAACGCCTGTATTAATAATGTCGGCCTTGCTCATATCAATCAACGGTGCCCTGATTCGAAACCCCTCACCTTGCACACCTTCACGCGTTGCCAGATTTGCCAAATTTTCAAAGGCTAAAATAAATCCAGGACGGCAATCCGGGTAGCCTGAGTAATCCACTGCGTTAGCACCGATGAAAATATCCCTGGCACCATATATCTCGGCCATAGCCAATGCCATGGATAAAAATACAGTATTCCGCGCTGGAACATAGGTAACTGGAATACCGCTATCCTCAAATTCGCTGACTTTCGGTAGATCAATAGCATCATCCGTTAGTGCAGAACCACCCAGTTCTCCAATTGGCAGATTAAGAATTCTATGTTCTGCAACCCCACCAGCGTTAGCTACACGCCTGGCTGCCTCCAGTTCGACACGATTACGCTGACCATAATCAAAGCTAAGTGCAAAACACTGGTAGCCTTCATTACGTGCGATAGCAAGGGCGGTCGCGGAATCCAGGCCACCGGAGAGAAGCACTACCGCTTTATCTGCTTTATCTGCCTTATCTACCACGCTCATCTCCCCACAGATACTTGTGTAGCTGGATTTGCATTCTAACCAGAAGATTGTCGTTCAGTATCCATTCGGCCATGTCCACTGGATCAAGCTCACCATGCACTGGCGAAAAGAGTATTTCACACTTCCCTGTTAATTCATTTTCTTCTATAAACTGCCGGCTCCAGTCATAATCTACCCGGTCAGTGATCACAAACTTGACCTGATCACTGCTTTTCAGCAGTTCGATATTCTGGAAGCGGTTACGGTCCGATTCGCCAGAGCCGGGCGTCTTGATATCCATAATAGTTGAGACCCGTTTATCCACCTGGCTTATATCTATTGCACCACTTGTTTCCAGTGATGTGGTGTAACCGGCATCACAGAGCATCTTCAACAATAGCCAACAGTCTCGCTGCGCCAATGGTTCGCCACCAGTAACAGTTACATAACGAGTAGAATACGATTTAACCTGCTGCAAAATTCCAGAAAGAGACATATGCTCTCCTCCTGAAAATGCATAACTGGTGTCACAATAACGACAACGCAAAGGACATCCTGTCAGGCGGATAAATACTGTTGGAAAACCTGCCGTTCCTGATTCACCCTGTAGTGAATAAAAAATCTCACAAATACGTAGTTCGCGGTCTGCAGCAGGGATCGGGGGATTGTTTGATGTTGAAGGCAATGGAGTGGGTTTAGACTAAGGACTAAGGACTAAGGACTAAGGACTAAAGGATTAAATCACTCTCAACTTTTATCTTTAATCCTTCGTCCTTTATCTGGGTTTAATGCCCTGTTTTCGTCATCTTGTCTAGCCGCATTTTTGCCGAAACTGCGACACGACTGCCAGGATATCGAATAACCACCGCATTCAGCGCCCTTCTTGCCTGCTCCCACTGCTCATTTTCGAAGTGGATATACCCCACTTTCAACATCGCATCAGGGAGTCGCTTACTTTCAGGGTAGCGCTGTATCAGTGCATTATACTCATATAGTGCGGCATCGTAGGCACGATTCACATAATGGGCTTCAGCTATCCAGTACTGAGCACTGTCAGCTAATGCACTTCTTGGGAATCGTGTTTGAAATTCCTTGAAAGCTGCAATGGCTTCCTCATAGCGACTTTGTTTTAGAAGATCGAATGCTCTGTCATATGAAGCCTGCTCCAGTTGAGAAGGCCCAGCCTGGCTACTTTGAGTTGAATTTTCCGCTGACAATTCCGCCGCAGCGGGTGCAGGCATCCCTGCCTGATTTGTGCCACTCTTATCTGCAGGTGTAATCGCTGAAGTCACCCTATCCCCCTGCTTTGGAATAGAGGGGATTTCATTGTCAGTTATCTTACCAGACGCAGGCGCAACAGGCGCAGTCATGGATGGCGAAGACATTTCGATACTGCGCATACGGCGGTCAAGATCATCAAAAATTCCGGATAATCTCTCGCGTTGCCTGTTCAGTTTGTTTTCCTGCACATCAACTGTATTCTGTAACCTTGATATTTCGCTCTCCAGGCTGTTAACCCGCCCTAGCAGCTGTAATTGCGGGTTTACCTGAGTAGCAGACGGCCGCACAGTTGCAGCCGTCGTTTCATTGCAGGCACTCAACAGCAGCAAAGAGCTGAGTACCATCGGCAATAATAAACTCCTCATCGAAAAACGATTGATCTTACCTGTCATAGCGTATCTCGACACGGCGGTTTAAACGCCATGCCGATTCATCATGCCCTTCTGCAACCGGGTTTTCTTCACCGTAGGAAATAACATCAATATTGGCGGCATTGACACCCAGAGCGATAAAGACGTCCGCCACCGTCTGTGCGCGACGCTCGCCCAGGGCGAGATTGTATTCACGCGTGCCGCGTTCGTCAGTATGGCCTTCGAGTACTACTCTAGTTGCAGGGTGGTTGCTTAAATAAACCGCATGAGCTTCAACGATTGCCTGGCTCTCAACATCCAGTTCACTGCTGTCATAGGCAAAATAAACCTGGGTCTGGGCAAGCAGGTCCGCTGAAGCGCTATTCTGCCAGTCACCCAGAGGTTTACCATCGGGTCCAAATCCAGCTCCGGTTCCGGTTGCAGAAACCCCACCCATGTCAGCACCTTCTGCCTTGCGGTTTTTCTTATTACAGCCACTTACTACTACCATGCCAGCCAACAGTACTATTAGAATTAACTTACTCGTATTTTTCATCTCTTCATCTATCCTCGTTCTATTATCATCTTAAATATGGTGACCACGCCGGTTCGCGGACGTCACCTTGTAAAAATCTTAATGTTTGCCGCACGCGGCCATCGGATGATACTGCTGCCAACACTCCCTTATTGCCCTGCTCAGTAGCATAAAGTACCATTCTTCCATTTGGCGCGAAACTCGGAGATTCGTCAAGCATTGTATCGGTAAGCCTGGTTATCTTTTTACTCCGCAAATTCATCACCGCCACGTGAAAGCGCCCGTTGCCACGGCTAATCATAACCATCAGTTTACCATCTGCCGAAACTGATGGCCTGGCATTATATTTTCCGGAATAGGTCAGCCGCTGTATACCCGATCCATCAGCATTCATCCTGTAAATCTGGGGCTGCCCACTACGGCCTGAGGTAAATACAAGCCCCCGGCCGTTCGGCAACCAGGATGGTTCGGTATCAATACCATGATTATTGGTCAGCCGCTTGATGGCGCGCGTACGCAAATCGAGCACATATATCTCAGTATTACCGTCTTTTGACGAAACGAATGCCAGTTTCGTGCCATCCGGGGAAAATGCCGGGGCACTGTTTATGCCTTTAAAACTGGCTACCTTTTCACGCTTACCATCTGACAAACGCTGTATGTATATCATTGAACGCTTTTTTTCGAAAGAGACATAGGCCAACTTGCGCGCATCCGGAGACCAGGCGGTAGACATCAACGGCTGGTGCGAATCGAGTATTGTCTGTGGGTCAAAGCCATCTGAATCTGCAACCTGTAGCAAAAAACGCCTCCCTTTTTTCGTTTTCTCTACGGTTACATAAGCAATCTTCGTATTAAAGGCACCCTTTTCTCCTGTCAGTTTTTCATAAATAATATCACTGATCAGATGTGCTACATTCCTCAGTTTTGTGCTCTGGATATTATATTGATAGCCGGTCAATGTATTGCCCCTGAATACATCCATCAACTGAAATTTTACATTATAAGTTGTTGCACCCGTCTGCCGTATACTGCCAACCACCAGATAATCTGTTTTGATCAGACGCCAGTCCTTGAACCTTACCTGTTTCGCATTGTGTGGCTGCTGCAAAAAATCAGCCTGCGGAATACTGTCAAAACGTCCTGACCGGGTAAGATCCGCCTCGATAACTTCTGTCATACTTTCACCTGCTACCGGAGCGCCGCTCCAACTAAAAGGAACAATGGCGATCGGTATGCCTACATCAACACCTTTTGTGATTTCAATGGTGAGTACTGCCTGTGCTGAATTGACCATTAGCCCCGACAGAATAATTAACAGTGCAGCAAGTTTTTTCATATTAGATAATTTCATGTTCCTGTAGCCGTCTCTGGCAATATTGTAGCCCCGAAAGCTGAAGATTTCCTTAGGGAATTTCTGAATAAGTCTGATTGATGAATAGTTCCCTTATGGTCTGAACGGAAAATCAATGACCTTAAATTCGGAATACAGGTCTGGATCCAGTGGTATCGGTATTGGTGAGGCCCGCATGAAGGCCTTCTCTACCGATTCATCACAGAAACTGTCACCACTGCTCTTCACAATCCTCGCCTTCAACACCTTGCCATCCGGTGCAAGATTGACCCGTACAATAGGGTTACAGCCTTCTGCACCGCGTGGTGGCAAGTACCAGTTATCCTGCACTTTTCTTTGAATGCGCGGCGCATACTTGCTCATGGCCTGACGCGCCCGTCCTTCTCTTGCTTTCGCCTCCAACTGTTTCTTCATATCAGCCTCTTTACGCTTACGTTCTTTTTCTGCCTTGCGTTTCCTGTCAGCCGCAGCTTTTCGTTTTTTCTCTTCAGCAAGTTTCTTTTTACGCTTCGCATCTTTTTTCTTCTTCGCTTCAGCTTTTTTACGTGCTTTTTCCTTATCAGCCTTCTTTTTCTTTAGAGCCGCCTTCTTCTTCGCTTCTTTTTTGCGTTTTTTCTCAGCCTTTGCCTTCTTTATCTTTTCTTCCTCCTTGCGTTTAGCCTCTGCCTTGCGCTTTTTTTCAGCGGTTATTTTGCGCTGCTTTTCGCGCTCTATGGCCTTCTTCTTTTCCTTTCTCTCCTCCAATACCTTTTTATCGACGACCGATGCTTCAATAATATCAACGGGCTTCTCTACATTCATTTGCATGGCTTTAACCATCGCTACCGGTTTCAGATGGCTATCCACCTTGATAAACATGATGCCGAATAAAAGGCCGTGCAACAAAATCGCGAGACCTAACGCAACCGGACTTAAATGCTGCTTTTTTAATAGCCGCCTGCTAGTGTAGTGTTTCATATTAATTAACGATTAAGCGTGACGAGAAGCTATTAGCTACAAGGCAGGTTTCGCAGTAAATGGTTGTTCCCTTTGCAAGGAACCTAACGCTGTAGATGACAGTTTCTCGCCGCGCCCGAAGGGAGACCCACAAATGGCCCAATACGGCGTTGCAGCTCTTGGCAAGGGATTAACCATTACCTGCAATCTGCGCCTTGTCTTGAACCATTTGTGGGCCTCTTAATCGTTAATTAATATGAAACACTACACTAGTTCCACCCGTCACAATTATTTTTCCGGTGGTTCTGTTACCAGGCCTACCTTTGGAATTCCCGCCTGCTTCAACAACACCATGGCAGTCATCACTGCCTGATATTTCACTCGCCTGTCTCCTTTCACAAGAAAGGGCGTTTTCGGGTTTCGTTTATAGACAATGGAGGCCTTCCTGACAATTTCCTCGCCGCTGAGTGGCTGTTTTTCTTCATTTGCAAATAACTGCCCATTCCTGTCTACCGATAATAAAAATGGCTCAATATCCGGATCTTTCACCGCATCCGATATTGCTACAGGTAATTCAACCTCAACGCCCTGCGTCAATAGTGGTGTTGTGACCATGAAAATAACCAGTAATACCAACATGACATCAATGTAAGGGACAACATTGATCTCACTCATCTGACTTTTTCGGCTACGCCGTGAGTGTTCAAACATCGCCGGATTTCCTGTGGTAACTCTGGCGGGAAACGATACTGGTAAATTCTTCCATAAACATTTCGTAGCGCATGATTAGTCGTTCTACATTGTTGGAAAATCGATTATAGGCAATCACCGCAGGGATCGCTGCAAATAGCCCCATGGCAGTCGCAACCAGTGCTTCGGAAATACCAGGAGCAACCGAGGCAATGGTCGCCTGCTTCATGACGCCGAGGTTACGGAACGAGTTCATAATGCCCCAGACCGTACCAAACAAACCGACATAGGGAGATATTGAACCGACGGTGGCAAGAAACGACAGGCCCCCTTCAAGATCCTCGATTTCCTGCGCCAAAGCCACACGCATGGCACGCTGCACCCCATCCGTCACTTCACTGCGTTTTATCCCTTCTTTATTGTATAGGCGGGAATATTCTCGATAACCGGCAATAAAGATGCTCGCCATGCCTCTCTCATCGCTGGCTTCCTTCCCGCCCCACTCAGAGTAAAGTTTGCCCAAATCACCACCTGACCAGAAAGAATTTTCAAAATTATCGGCCGCATTTCGCGCCTGCCTGATCTCACTCCACTTCTGGAAGATCAATGCCCATGATACGACAGATGCCAGCATCAGCAGCGCCATGACCAGTTGCACCACCAGCGTAGCCTGCATAATCATATGCAGAATAGACAGACTCTGTTGCGGGTTGACAAGTTCTACGACTGTTTCCAAACGGTTTTCTCCTCTTATGTTCTTATGATCTTTGTATAACCGACACTCAATCTATCTCGAAGGGTATTGCCTGCGGCCGAAAGGAACCCGCTGCAAGGCCTGCCAGTTTGATGCCTGCGCGACAGACTAAAACATTTTCACGGTAAATTTCATGCAGGATGTCCAGTGATACCTTACCTTTACGGGCAACAGTCACATGTACCTGAAGCAGATCATTCAGAAAAGCAGGTTTCAGGAAGTCAACATTCGCAGACCGCACAGCAAAGATAAACCCCTGTTCCTGTTCCAGCTTAGTCAGCTCGTAGCCTGTCTCACGTAGCCATTCAGTCCTGGCGCGCTCCATATACCTGAGATAATTGGCGTGATAAACAACCCCACCGGCATCGGTGTCTTCATAATAAATACGAATCGGGAATATGAATGTCGGGTTGCTCAAACTGTTTACCGAAAGGGCCACACATTTGCCAAAAAATTCTTCCAAACTATACAGGGATAAGAAGAAATTACCAGTCTTCCACAATGGTAAAAAAGAGGTGGATTTCTACTACAAGAAGATCAAAACCGTCTCACCATAGAGGAGTGCAAGAATAAGGTTTTAGGTTTTAGGTTTTAGGTATTACGTTTTATGATTTGCGTAACACCTAATTCGTGACATCTAATTTACTCAACTTTAAAAACTCTATGTCCTCTGTGTCCTCTGTGGTTAACTGGTTTTGAACTTAAAACCTGGAATTTGAAACTTCTCTACAACAACTCCCCCTGCTGAGCTTCAGATCTTTTTGAGTCATCAGGATAATCCAGTCCGAAATGCTGCCATGCCAGGCGTGTCGCGACGCGCCCTCGCGACGTTCGTATGATAAAGCCCTGCTGAATCAGGTAAGGCTCGATGACATCCTCCAGAGTATCCCTTTCTTCACTTAAAGCTGCCGCGAGATTATTGACACCTACCGGGCCGCCATCAAACTTCTGTACAATTGCTGACAACAATCGCCTGTCCATTTCATCAAAACCATGTTCATCGACTTCCAGCATATCCAGCGCAGAACAGGCAACTTTTTTGTTCAGCTGCCCATCCCCCTTAACTTCGGCGTAGTCACGCACACGTCGCAGTAGTCGGTTGGCGATCCTCGGCGTTCCCCGTGAGCGGCGGGCAATCTCTGCCACACCCTTATCATCAGCTATTACGCCCAAAATGCCACAGGAGCGGTGGATGATCTGCTGTAGCTGTTTACTGCCGTAAAATTCCAGCCGCTGTATGATACCGAAGCGGTCTCGCAACGGTGACGTCAGCAGTCCTGCCCGAGTGGTTGCACCGATAAGGGTAAATGGAGGCAGGCTAAGCTTGATTGAACGTGCAGCAGGCCCTTCACCGATCATGATATCGAGCTCATAATCCTCCAACGCGGGGTAAAGAATTTCCTCAATGGCAGGGGACAGACGATGAATTTCGTCAATAAACAGTACATCACCCTGTTCGAGATTAGTCAGCAAGGCCGCAAGATCACCGGCTTTTTCCAGTACCGGGCCGGAAGTCTGGTGCAGTTTTCCTTCCATTTCATTTGAGATAATGTGTGCCAGAGTTGTTTTACCAAGACCCGGTGGGCCAAACAGCAACACATGATCCAGCGCTTCTTCACGATTAAGGGCAGCGGTAATAAAAATTTCCAACTGCTGATGGATTTTCGGCTGGCCGACAAACTCGTCGAGTTTTACTGGCCGCAGGGCCTTGTCAAAAACCCGCTCGCCGATATCTTCTTTTGTTTCCGGAGCAATAAGACGATCAGTTTCTATCATCGTGGGCCTCCTGACATGGCCTGCAGGGCCTGTCTTATCAGAGATTCACTACTCAATCCCTCACTGCCATCAGACTGATCTGCCAACTGGCCTATGACTTTTTCTGAATCCTTTACTCGATAGCCCAGTGCGGTTAGTGCACTGATGGCATCAGACCGTATTTCATTACTGCTGCCGGCAATCGCCACGTCTTCATCGGCAGACATACCGGGTAGTTCTTTACCGCGCAACTCAAGAATCACTCGTTCAGCAGTCTTGCGACCGATGCCCGGCACTTTGGTCAGCCTCACCACATCCTCGCCATTGATACACAGACGAAATTCTTTTACCGACAAACCAGACAATATTGCCAGCCCGACACGTGGTCCGATACCACTGATCTTCAGCAAATGGCGAAACAGGTTGCGCTGGTTTTCTGTGGAAAAGCCGAATAATAACTGGGCATCCTCACGCACAACCAGATGTGTGTGCAGCATCAATTCTGCACCTTCCTTTGGCAGATCATAGAAGGTTGTCATCGGTGCATCGAGTTCATAGCCAACACCCTGCACGTCCAGCATCAGGGCCGGAGGCTGTTTAGACAATAAAATACCGCGCAACTGACCGATCATGCCTGTGTTTTCATTCCCCGCAGTTTACTCATACGATGATTGTGCTCCAGTGTGTGGCTATGGCAGATAGCACAGGCCAGCGCATCGGCCGCATCTTCCTGTGGCACGCCATCAAGTGCGAGTATAGTTCGAACCATGTGCTGTACCTGGGCCTTATCCGCCTGACCGTAGCCGACGACCGATTTCTTTATTTGCAGAGCCGTGTATTCGCCGACCGCCAGGCCTTTGCTTACACCAGCAGATATCGCCGCCCCTCTGGCCTGTCCAAGCATGAGAGCAGAACGGGCATTGCGGGAAACAAAAACTTCTTCTATTGCCATAAAATCAGGCAGCACATTCTCAATTACCTCAGACATCCCTTCAAAGATAGTCCTGAGTCTTGTAGGCAGGGCCCTGTCCTTCATTTTTATGCAGCCGCTTGTGACATAGCGCAGTTTGCCATTATCTATTTCAATTACGCCAAAACCGGTAATGCGCGAACCCGGATCAACCCCAAGAACTCTCATCAGTCTGCCCTTAACAATTCTGGTCACCCTACAAAGTCATCCGGGAAATGAGCATTAGAATGCACTTCCTGCACATCGTCCAGATCCTCCAGTGCATCAATCAAGCGCATCAGCTTCTCGGCATTTTCGGTATCCAGCACGGTTTCTGTTGAAGCACGTTCAGTGATTTCCGCATAATCGACGTTCAGTCCTGCCTCATCCAGTGCCTTTTTAACATCGTTAAAGGTTTCCGGTGTAGTCTGCACCTCTATAGAGCCATCCTCTTCTGTTACTACGTCCTCAGCACCGGCTTCCAGTGCCACATCCATAATAACTTCTTCATCGCTTCCAGCAGGATAAGCAATAATGCCCATCCTGCAAAACAGATAGGCCACTGAACCATCTGTACCCAGGTTTCCGTTATACTTGCTGAAGGCATGACGTACTTCACTGACAGAACGGTTGTGGTTATCCGTCATACAATCAACCAGAATCGCCACCCCTGCTGTACCGTAACCTTCATAACGAACTTCTTCATAGTTAACACCTTCCAGATCACCGATACCACGCTTGATCGCTTTTTCGATGGTGTCTCTCTTCATGTTATTGGCCAGTCCTTTATCAATCGCAGACCGTAAACGGGGGTTAGAATCCGGGTCACTACCACCCATGCGTGCGGCAACGGTAATCTCTCTGATAAATTTGGTAAAAAGCTTGCCGCGCCTGGCGTCCTGGGCGCCCTTGCGAAAGCGAATATTGGCCCATTTACTGTGTCCGGCCATTTAAATCTCCTGATAAATTAAAAAATCTCAACTTTTGAAAGTCTATCATATTTCATAGCAACAACTGCGCACAGGCTCATATCACATGAATTAAGAGAGGGAAAACACATAAGCTTCTTACCTGTAATTTGTGAGGGTTACACGGTATTTACTTTATAAACGAGGTTTATAAAGTAATATTATGATATTTTCGTAGAATCAGTTCTACGGATTCCCACCCGGCAGATACAAAAACCCCGATACTGGTGCAGACTTATGAGTGATGAAGACAAAAATACCCCTGGCAAGGAAGAAGAAATTCTACAATTAATCAAGAACACCCTGACATCCATTGCCAGGGATACCTACACGCCACCTGAACTGACCCATCCGTTATCCGGTGACACCATCAATCAGATTCGAAACTGTTTTGTGGTGATCACCCAGCGTCAACAGGAACTCGCTCTGGCACGTGGTGAAGAGTTTAATGATCGTCCGCACTATATTGATGAACCAGCCGATACCTTTGTCGTCTCTCTGGATGATTTTCGCGATTCGGCAAAAAAGGAGGATTGATCATGCCTTATTATGTTTATCGCATAACTGATTCAGCCGCAGGTTTGGTCAAGAAACTGGAGTTGCTGGATAGCTTCGACAGCTATCGTGAAGCAAAACAGCTGACCAAAAAGACCCGCCTCGCCATGGACAGTAACGACACGGCACAGATTAAGGTCATGTTTGCAGAAAATGAACTGTCTGCGGAAGAGCAGCTACAGGAAAAACGTGAAAAACCCATTACTATGGAGTGGGAGAAATAAGGGCCCCATAAGACTTTGAAGAAGTCTCAGGTTCACAATGAACACCGCCAAAGACCTTTTTTCCTATCAAAAATACTGGGCACAATGTTTCGGTGTCGCACCGGTACTGCCCATGTCCAGGGAGGAAATGAATGAACTGGGCTGGGACAGCTGTGACATCATAATTATTACCGGAGATGCCTACATTGACCACCCCAGTTTTGGTATGGCGCTGATTGGTCGATTACTGGAATCTCAGGGTTTTCGCGTCGGAATTATCGCCCAGCCTGACTGGCAGAGTGCTGATGCATTCAAAGCACTTGGTAAACCCAATCTATTCTTTGGCATCACCGCCGGCAACATGGATTCCATGGTCAACCGCTATACCTCCGACCGACGGCTGCGACATGATGATGCATACACGCCAGATGGCAAAGAAGGTAAGCGTCCTGATCGCTCTGTACTGGTCTATGCCCAACGAGCCAGAGAAGCCTTCACTGGTGTGCCTGTCATCATCGGGGGGATAGAGGCAAGCCTTAGGCGCATTGCGCATTATGACTACTGGTCTGACAAGGTACGACGATCCTGTCTGCCGGATTCCAAGGCCGACATGTTGCTGTTTGGTAATGCAGAACGGGCGATTGTTGAGATCGCGCATCGGCTGGCAGCCAATGAAGACATCAAGGATATACACGATGTGCGCGGTACGGCATTCATGACATCCTGCATTTCGAATGACTGGACTATCATTGATTCTACAGATGTGGATCAACCGGGATGGGTCGAGAAACTGGCAGACCCTCATCGCGATCCCTATGCCAGCAAGGACGACTGCTCAGAACAGACTATCACCTTACACACCCGTCCTCGCGGACTGAATCGGTCACGCACAGTATTACGTCTACCGTCCTACGAGAAGGTAAAAGCTGACAAGATTCTCTACGCCCACGCCTCAAGAGTTTTCCATCTGGAAACCAACCCGGGAAATGCGCGCGCATTGATACAGCGTCATGGCAATCGCGACATCTGGTTAAACCCTCCGCCAATACCGATGTCGACCAGAGAACTCGACCGCATATATGAGCTGCCATACACACGCAAGCCGCATCCAGCTTACGGCGACGCTCGAATGCCTGCCTGGGAGATGATCCAATTCTCTATTAATATCATGCGTGGATGCTTTGGCGGCTGTACCTTCTGTTCTATCACCGAACATGAAGGCCGAATCATCCAGAACCGCTCAGAGAAATCCATTCTCAATGAGATTGAAACCATACGCGACAATGCCCAGGGCTTCACCGGTAACATCTCTGACCTCGGCGGCCCGACGGCGAATATGTGGCGGCTTAAATGCAAAGCCCCTAAGATTGAGTCGTCCTGCAGGCGCCTCTCCTGTGTTTACCCGGGGATCTGTAAAAACCTTGATACCAACCACGAACCACTTATTCAGCTGTATAGAAAAGCGAGAAAGCTGAAAGGGATAAAACGCATCTTTATCGCTTCAGGCCTGCGTTATGACCTTGCAATCCGTTCCAGAAGCTACATTAAGGAACTTGCCACACATCATGTCGGCGGTTATCTTAAGATAGCCCCTGAGCACATCGAAGAAGGCCCTCTTTCAAAGATGATGAAACCGGGCATTGGTGCCTATGACCACTTTAAACAACTGTTTGACCAGTATTCAAAAGAAGCCGGCAAAGAACAGTATCTGATTCCTTATTTCATCTCGGCACACCCTGGTACAACCGATGAAGACATGCTGAACCTCGCCATCTGGCTCAAATCCAATGACTTTCGCCTTGATCAGGTACAGGCCTTCCTGCCTACGCCCCTTGCGATCGCCTCAGCAATGTATCACACAGAACGTAACCCACTGAAAAAAGTAAGCCGTGAATCAGAAAAAGTCGGCGCAGTGCGTGGCGCCCGTCAACGTCGGCTACACAAAGCATTTCTTCGCTACCATGCACCGGAAAACTGGCCGATATTGCGGGAGGCTTTAAAACGCATGGGCAGGGCTGATCTGATTGGTAACGGTAATAAATATCTGGTGCCTTCCTGGCAACCTGGAGGAAAACATCGTAATCAGAAGAAATTTGTGCAGAAAGGGAAATTCACACCTGCAAAGACACGTTTCACCAAATAGTTACAGGGTCGCGTTATTTTTCCTGCACCAATACCCATGGTGCGACGACCATCGCCCACAGCACTGGCTCACCCGTAATCCACCCACGTGCATCATCATCTGTAGTTTTTCTGAGTTCTCCTGTTTCCAGCCAGGCATCGATAATGCTTTTATCATCATGAATCATATGCGCCCCAAGTTGAACAAGATCCAGGCCTGGGGAAACAGTCATTAAAACACCACGCGCAAAATGGCGCTCCAGTTCTGTCCAGCTTATACAGGCTGTCTCTGAATCTAATTGCAAAGCTATTTGATCAATGCCTTCTTTCATTATTAGCATGAGTCGTCAGCACTGAGAATCATGGCCCTTTTTTATCTTTTGCCTTCTGAGATCTGACTGCATTTCACTCAGGCCTCTTTGCATAGGTGAGATCAAAAATTGATTCGAGACGAGGGTGTATTCCCCGCAACCCGTCAATCACGGCCTTTGCCCAATCAAAATATTCCTGTCGTCTCTGTAAACCCCATCCAACTGGTGGGTTGTCGGCCACATCTCGCAGGTTACATATTTTATCCGCCAGCTTTATCAGTTTTGCTTCATCACTGAGTTCCGGAGCACGTCTGATTTGCTCTTTTTTGCGTTCGGTTTTACATAGATTGCAGTCATCAGACATTTCGAGAACGATAGTACAAATCTGCTGCCCGAAGTATTGTGTTAGTTCAGCTGCTGTCGTTTTTGTGTCTTCTATGGTGTCATGTAGTGCCGCAGCACAAAGAACATTTGTGTCACTTATACCTGCTTCGTTGCACAGCACATCGATCAGTTGTATAGGGTGATTGATGTAAGGAGATGCACACACATCCTTGCGTCGCTGATCACGATGCCTGTCGGCAGCAAAAGCAACGGCTTTTATTAAATCGCTCTGCGTATCCATATATTGATCGTTTATTCTTTATAACCAACGCACAAGATAATAAATAAACTGCCCTTCTGATGATTTTGAAGGCCCTGCTACATGTGCGGGGTAATAATTATTCTCGTCGTCCGCAGCAGCGATTGCTTCTTCCTCAGATACCATTATCTGTACACAACCCGCCGGGAAACGCTTGCGGTCTTGTCGTTTAGTATAGACCACCGCAAAATGAACCTGCGATACACTGGTTTCCGGATCGGGGGGAACGATGCCTTTCATAATAGTCATTCAGCTTATTTCGAGAGATTATTGTATTCCTAATAATAATCTTCTTCTAATTCTAGGGAACCTCTGATCAATTCATGAACTCGTATCTTACGCCTAAAATATCCAGCCTTTTCGTTGCAAACCTTCGCAATAGCCAGCTATTACGTGCGATTTGCGCCTCAAACCTGAATATTTTAGATCGCAAGCTACTTCGTCCAGAATTAATCAGAGGTTCCCTAGGTTTTTTGTGGCAAACCCACCCTTTAGGCGATGCAACAGGCATTAAAAAACCCCGCATCTGCGGGGATTCTTATACAAACCAGAACCTGGATTATTCAGGCAGGGGTAACATTCGATGCCTGTGGCCCTTTTGGGCCAGTCTCTACATCATAGGAAACAGCCTGTCCTTCTTCAAGCGTTCTGAATCCATCTGAAGCAATAGCAGAGAAATGTACAAATACATCTGCGCTACCATCATCTGGAGTAATAAATCCGAAACCTTTGGAGTTGTTAAACCACTTTACGGTACCTGTAGCCATGTGCAAAAAACCTCAATAAAAAAAATAATAAACATTACAAAGTGTTACCTGCACAACAGCCTATGGCCGTTAATGGTCTACTGAAACCGTGCTCAACAATATTGTAATTCTTTTGAATACAGGAAGCATGCAAGTGCACGCTATCCAATATTCTGCCCGAGTATATAAGAACAAATTATCATATACAACAGTAAATTAATGATAAGAATTATGTGTTTTATTAACTACATAGCCAGTTTCCAGGACTGTACAATGGTAGAATAATTACCCGATAAATACTGGTTTGATTCAAATCAATGGCGCAGAAAGCAACAATATACAAAACGGAGTTACAAATAGCCGATATGGATCGCAACCATTACCATAACTATTCTCTGACTGTAGCTCGCCACCCCTCGGAAACGGATATTCGCATGATGGTGCGACTGCTGGCCTTTGCACTAAACGCCAGTAATAAGCTGAAGTTTACCAAGGGGATCAGCACTGACGATGAACCAGACATCTGGAAAAAAAACCTGACTGATGACATCATACTGTGGGTAGACCTCGGGCAGCCTGATGAAAAACGCCTGCGTAAGGCATGCGGCCGCGCTGAAGAAGTTATGGTTTATACCTATCAACAGCACAGCGCAGAACTCTGGTGGAACCAATTTGAAGACAGAAGCCAACGTTTTGATAATCTCAAGGTTTTCAGTATTCAAGAAGATGCCTGTAAATCCCTGACACAGTTCGTGAATCGCAACATGCAATTGCAATGCTCCATACAGGATGGCGAGTGCTGGATTACTGATAGCGAATCAACCGTTCACGTGATCTTGCATCAGTGGAAGTAAGTTTTCGCTATGGCTGAGTCAAATGCCAAAAAAGCCTTTGCACAACTGACACCCGACCACATGCTCGATGCCATTGAATCGCTGGGCCTAAGATGTGACGGCCGTTTCCTGGCACTTAATAGTTATGAAAACCGGGTGTACCAGATTGGAATCGAAGACCAGTCCCCGCTGGTGGCGAAATTTTACCGGCCCGGAAGATGGTCTGACCAGGCGATCATAGAGGAACACGAGTACACACAGACACTGGCCGCACTGGAAATACCGGTCATCGCACCAGATAAAGATGATAAAGACGTGAGCCTGCACCAGTACGGGTCCTATCGTTTTGCACTTTATCCCTGCCGCGGCGGTAGGGCACCAGAGCTGGATAATCCGGAGCACCTCGAACAGTTAGGACGCTTTATTGCACGCATCCACGCCGAGGGGGCAACGAAAAAATTCAAATACCGGCCTGAACTGGATATCGAAAGTTTTGCAATAGAACCAGGGAAGTATCTTCTGGAACATGATTTTATTCCGGCACATCTTATTGAGGCCTATCAGAGCCTGACGGGAGACCTTATTAAACAGATACAGCAGTGCTTTGATCGTGCAGGAGAAGTTCACAACATTCGCTTACATGGTGACTGCCATCCGGGTAATATTTTATGGACAGATGACGGGCCGCATATTGTTGATTTTGATGATGCCCGCACTGGCCCTGCGATACAGGACCTATGGATGTTTCTGTCTGGCGACCGTGCGTATATGACAGCACGTCTTGCCGACCTGCTAGAAGGCTATACACAATTTTACGATTTTAATCCCATTGAGCTGCATCTGGTTGAAGCACTACGAACCATGCGACTAATTCACTACTCAGCATGGCTGGCGCGACGCTGGGATGACCCGGCCTTTCCACTGGCCTTCCCGTGGTTTAACAGCATTAACTACTGGGAGGAGCAGATACTTATTTTGCGTGAGCAGGCATCCTTGATGAATGAGCCGGTTCTGGTTTGGGATTAAAGGCAGAGGAAAGGTAAAAGAGGAAGGAGGAAAGGAAAATCAGGATCAAAACCGCCAGCCTTTCCTCTTTAGGGCACCCCCTATTTATTCTGGATAATACAGAATAAATAGAGGTACCCTTTAACCTTTAACCTGATTCATCAATCCCGAAACCCATGCCTCAAGCTGCTGCATCAGTTTAAGCTTGTCTTCATCCGTCTCTTCATCATAAATCTCACGCATCCTTTGATTAAAGGCTTCAAGTGTAAGTGTACTACCTAAATCACCTTCCAGCAGTCTGACTCGACAAAATTCCCTCCACCATTTTTGGTCATCTTCTGATAACAGATGCGGCCAGTTGCGTGCACGATAACGGGGGAAAAGCTGCTGTAGTCTCTGGTCCTCAAAATCTGGCTGCCAGTCCATCAGGTCTTCAGCTTTGGAATTCAGTATTTTGTTGCTTATACGACGGTCAGCATCACCGAGAAACCCCCCATATAATGATGTATCAACATCCCCCGGTTCAATTGGCGTACGTTCCTCATACACTTCCTTTATGCGCTGTACTAAACCCTTATCCGCTAATAACTGATCACGATGTTTTTTAATGGCTGTAAGATCGATCTTCCAGCGTTTGGCCTCAGCACCGCGTAAGGTAGCTATCGGTGCAACGGCGGGTGACTTGTTGATATGCAGGCTCTTCACGCCGACCCGTTCTACTCCTTCCGGCAACTCCTCCTTGCGGGTAAACAAATTCTGACTAATCTCCTTTGAAGACATGGATAATAGTTTTTTGGGGTCCTGTCTTAGATCTATCACCACTATTTCATTTTTGTTCTGGTTATTCCTGAGCAGCGGCATTACCGGTGTAATACGTCCAAACTCGATCGGGTACATACCCGACACATGCAGTATCGGTGTTGCATCTTTAAAGTCTTTAATAACTTTAAGAACCTCATTCTTGCGTCGTAGTTTTAAATAATAGTTAAAAAGATCCGGCTGTTTCTGTTTGATCAGGCGGGCAAGTCCAATCGTTGCATGCACATCAGACAATGCATCATGCGCACCGACATGAGGGATATCATTCGCAATAGTCATATCCTCGAGTCGAAAACTGGGTATACCATCGTCCCGTGTCGGCCATTCGATGCCTTCCGGTCGCAGGGCATAGGCCATGCGTACCAGATCAATAATGTCCCAGCGACTGTTGCCGTTTTTCCATTCACGCTCGTAGGGATCAATAAAGTTTCGATAGAAACCAAAACGTGTCACTTCATCATCAAAACGTAGACTGTTATAGCCCACCCCACAGGTACCAGGAAGGGAAAGATGCTGATGTATCTGCTGAAAAAACTCGGCTTCGGAAATGCCTTTTTCATTCGCCACTTGCGGTAACAGACCGGTAATCATTACTGAGTCAGGATGCGGTATAAAATCCCCACTGGGGCGGCTATAAATCATCACCTCTTCACCAATAATTTCCAGCTCACCGTTGGTACGGATACCGGCAAACTGAGAGGGTCGGTCAGCGCGAGGGTTCAGCCCCCAGGTTTCGTAGTCATGCCAGAAAAATGTCATCTCAGACATAGAAAAATCCTTTTATATTTTTGGTTTCGCAATGATATATTAAATTCAGTGTTCAGTGTTCAGTGTTCAGTGTTCAGTGTTCAAAATATTTTAACTTTTTACTGAAAACTGAACACCGAAAACAGAAAACTATGTTTTCCGTAATTCTTTTAAATACTGAAACAACAAACGGGCGTATTTTGGTGGTTTTTCCTGCGAATGTTCTTTACGCGCATTGTGTACCAACTGCCTGAGGTGCTGACGATCTGCATCCTGAAATCTGTTGACTGCCTGATTAATGACCTCATCATCGCCATCCAGCAACTTATCCCGCCATTGTTCAATTTCATGAAAGGCCTTTAGCTCGTTCCTTTGCGGCTGTGATATCTGGCTTAACATCTGGCGAATAGCAGCATCGTCTTCTTCACGCAGCAACTTGCCGATATGTTGTATCTGCCGGCGCAGTGCCTCGCGCTTTAAGCCCTGTGCCAGGATAATCGAATCATGCAGGGACTCAGCCAGGCCGAACTTTTTAAGTGATACCAGAGGAAGGTCAACCAGCTCCTCGCCAAGGTCTCGCAAGCGCTGCATCTCACGCTTAACCTGAGACTTGCTCTTAGGTATCTCATCATTCTCTTCGTACATATTTCTATCATGCATGCTGATCACACCCACTATGTGTCACCTGGCAGGTGCCACACTCTTGAATCTGCGTTATTATAAACCATTTAGCCTGCTACAAAATGCTACAGGAAGCCCTCATGTCAAAAAAATCAAAGGTCATCGGCAAACGTGCCTATGAAAAGGCCTTATTTGAACTTCAACTTGAGCTGGTAAAACTACAGGCCTGGGTCAAACTTAAGGGGCTGAAAGTCGTTATTATATTTGAGGGTCGGGATGCGGCAGGAAAAGGAGGTGTAATCAAACGCATCACCCAGCACCTGAACCCGCGCATTGCTCGCCTTGTTGCCCTGCCCGCACCGACAGAAAGGGAGAAATCACAATGGTATTTCCAGCGATATTCAGCACACCTGCCCACAATCGGTGAAATAGTTCTGCTGGATCGCAGCTGGTACAATCGTGCCGGGGTGGAAAAGGTAATGGGCTTTTGCACAGAGGAAGAACACGAGGAATTCCTGCGCTCCTGCCCCGAATTTGAGCGCATGCTGGTTCGATCAGGAGTTATTCTCATAAAATACTGGTTCTCAGTTTCTGATGATGTACAGGAAAAACGTTTTTTGGCACGCCTTGAGGAACCTCACAAACGCTGGAAGCTAAGTCCTATGGATCTTGAATCTCTCTCTCGCTGGGAGGAATATTCAAAAGCAAAAGATCAGATGTTTGCCCACACCGACATCAAGCAGGCACCCTGGTATGTGGTAAATTCTGATATAAAAAAACATGCCCGCCTAAACTGTATCTCTCATCTTTTAAGTCTTATACCCTATGAAGACCTGACACCTGAGAAAATTGTGCTTCCTGAACGAAATGAAACAGTCGGCTATGTGCGCCCGCCTATGTCTGATCAAACATTTGTTCCGGAAATTTACCCTAAAGGTGATGGTTAAAAAGATGAACGACGTAAATACCCCAATACAGAAAGATCAGGAAGCCCCAACGGAAAGCAGTATTTCTGAGACACTGGATTCGTCAACAGCAGAGGGGACTATTCCAGAGCCTACGGCTCCTTCTATAAAAAAACTTAAGAAAAAAGCCTTGAAAAAGTACCTCAGGGAAGAGGAGCTTAAACCCTACCAGGCAGAGCTAATAAAAATGCAACAGTACCTGGAAACAACAGGTAAGCGTATGATCATTCTATTTGAGGGAAGGGATGCATCAGGTAAGGGTGGGACTATCCGACGGGTCACACGCTATATGAATGAAAAACACTATCGTGTCGTTGCTATGGGGAAACCAACTGAGCATGAAAAAACACAATGGTTTTTCCAGAAGTACATACGCCAGTTCCCCCGTGGAGGTGAAGTCGTACTTTTCGACCGTAGTTGGTATAACCGTGCCATGGTCGAGCCTGTTTTCGGTTTCTGTACTGAAAAAGAATACAAAAATTTTATGCATGGAGTAGATGGCTTTGAAAAAGATCTTGTGCGCCAGGGTACTATCATTATCAAACTTTATTTTAGTGTCACCAAAGAAGAACAGAAAAAACGTTTCAGTCGCCGCAAACATGATCCATTGAAACAGTGGAAACTCAGTGAGGTTGATGTACAGGCACAGGAACGCTGGGATGATTTCACCAATGTAAAGTATGAGATGCTGAAAAGAACACATACTACATACTCTCCGTGGAAAATTATTCGTTCAAATGATAAACATCTGGCAAGGCTAAATGTGATGAAAGTGATTCTGAATTCTGTACCGTATGAACACCTGAACGAAAATCTGGATTTTGTACCAGATCCTGAAATTGTCATCTCGGGCTCAAGAGAACTGGAAAAGATGGAAGCTCAACGACTACGTAGTGGTAAATTTCTTGACTGACACTGATTTTTTTGTTGCATTAGCCGTAGTACTCGACAACAAAAAATGAGGATCTAAGACCAAGACTAAGGATTAAGGGTGCCTCTATTAATTCATGGATAACCATATTGAAACCAACACCCGATATATCCAGAATTAATAGCGGGACATGGCATAATTGATCAGAGGCTCCCTAGTAGACCCAGCTTTGAGATGAATGGATTAGTAAAGCCGATGAGCTGTGCCTCCCCTTCATGGTAATTTAAGAATAACACTCTAGACTTAATAGAAAATCTGATAGTTCACATGCCGAGGGAATAATGTTTGGTCTTAACAGCAAAGAAACCACTACTGTAAGTGAGTATATTGAGAAAAAAAGTAAACTCATACAGAAGAAGAACAAGATTTTCCGAGCGAAAATCAATCATGCGCTTCGTGGTGAGCATAAGCACTATTTCAGCAAGAAGGATGTGGCTTCTCAGAACCAGAATGCACGATGCAAGATTTGTGGTATGTTGCTCTCTGAATTCAGGGTACAGCGCAGGTTTGAAAACTGGACGTCATATTTGAGACCTGTCCACAAAACTCAAACACAGTTGGCAGAACAACAGTTAGCAGGTAATGATAAAGTAAAGGAAGTCATTTCCGATGCCAGCTAGTCTCAGCCGATATTCAGCAAATCTTAAGAGCTGATCACACTCCAGCAATACAGGTAGCTTCTGCAGAATTGAATCAAATAAACTGGAATCCATGAACACCCACAACCATGCCTGAAGTTTTGGGTAATGAGCACAAGCCACTGTTTATCGACACAGGCGAACTGCCAAATAAAAGAAAGATATATTAGCGATATCGGCGGTAGATATTTTCCGGCCCAGCAAATACCTCGACTCACACAATACTTCCTCTAGATCCTGCAAAAAAAATCCTCACCCAGTAACTGATAAAACTCAGCCGAGTACAATAAACTACCCCGCAGCAAGCTGACGGGGTATTAAATGTAGGTGCGAATTCATTCGCACAGCGATGCCAATGTTTATGCACATTGTGCGAATGAATTCGCACCTACAGTTTTCGTGGCAAGCCACGGGGAATTATGCCCATAGGGATTAAAAGGCAAGGTATTATCTGATTTATTGAGACCGTCCAGTGACATCGGTCCTTCGTGCTTTGCAGCGAATGGCCCGGCCCTTTGCAAGAAGCACAATGCCGTAGATGCGCGCTTCAGGTCTCACCCTACAGGGCTTACAGGCTGATGCACACTCTGCGTTGCAAATTCCACCAGGCCCAGGCATGCCTCCAAAGGTGCGCCTTGATTGTGCATCAGCCTGTAAGCCATAGATATGGCATAATTGATCAGAGGCTACCTAGACTTTAAACAATGCATTCATTTCCTACATACCCTTAAAGGGGTACCCGCAAAGTTTACGCCCACTGGACAGGATGATGACAAACAGAATCAGTAATTTTTTCAGTACCGCTGATGAATATCGCCTCACCAGCTGGCTATTTCTGAAATTTCTGGCATTGATCTATTTTGTCGCATTTCTGTCTCTTGCCGTTCAAATTAGCGGTCTCGCCGGCCCCAATGGTCTACTACCCTTTAACGAATTTCTCACCAATGCTTACCGGGATGCAGGACCGAATGCTTGGTGGTTAATACCAAATATATTCTGGCTAGATGCCTCGGATACTGCGCTGACAGGCGCGGCCTATGCAGGAGTGATTCTTGCCGCTCTTTTATTTATCGGACGTTTTCAATTTTTCTCGCTGGCCGGTATGTTTATTCTGTATCTTTCACTGTTCTATGCAGGCGGCATATTTCTCAGCTTTCAATGGGATACGCTGCTACTTGAAACCGGATTCCTGGCAATCTTTCTGATACGCAATCCAACGGGTCTGATCATCTTTCTTTATCACTGGCTATTATTCCGTTTTCGCTTCATGTCGGGTTTTTTCAAACTGGAAAGCGGCGATCCTGCCTGGTCAGGCCTGACCGCACTGAATACCTACTTTGAGACACAGCCCTTACCGCATATAGGTAGCTGGTATATGCAGCAGTTACCGGAGATTGTTCTGAAAGCGGGCGTTTTACTGACCTTTGCTACGGAGCTGATTATTCCTTTTTTTATATTTCTACCGCGCCGATTCAGGCTCTTTGCCGCAGGTGTAACCATTTTCATGCAGTTGCTCATCATCGCAACCAGTAATCACAATTTTGTCAATCTGCTGATCATTCTGTTAAGTCTGTTCCTGCTGGATGACCGTATCGTTGAGCGCGTACTCCCTGCTCGACTAAAGCGGTGGATACTGGATCAGGGCAAAGCTGCGACTTACCCGGCAAAGATCCTGTTAGGCCTGTCAGCGGTATTGATACTGTCTGCCAGCCTGACGACCTTCTACTGGCGTACAACTGGAAACAGAGTACCTGCTGTTATTGCCAAATTGACCAACATCACCCACCGCTACGGCATTGGTAATATTTTCCACATCTTCCCTACCATGCAAACAGAACGTCAGGAACTCGAGATTCAGGGTTCCTATGATGGTAAGAACTGGAAAAGCTATATCTTTAAATATAAACCGGGACCCATTGCCAGAGCCCCCCGTTTTAACGTACCCCATCAACCCAGGCTGGACTGGATGATGTGGTTTATTCCCCCTCAGTCGAGCATGGATGATTACTGGTTCCATCAGTTGTTAAGACGATTACGTGAAGGTTCACCGCAGGTACTGTCACTGCTTGAATACAATCCGTTTAAGGGAAGACCACCGCGCTATCTCAGGGTGCTGGCTTACCGTTATCACTTCACTACACCGGAACAGCGCAAACAAACAGGAAACTGGTGGACACGTGAATATCTCGGTGTATTTCCCCATGTCAAACCGCGGCGACCATAGTACTCCTTCAACCTGATTGATAATGACGGGTTGAAGGAGTACTGCTGTATCAGGAATCATTCTCAATCCTCTCCAGATAATTAATAAACCGGTACTAAATCGACTATCTATCTGAACAAAATAGACTATAGTTTTTTTATGTAGGGGAGAAAGGGTATATATAATCCTTTTTATTAGAAAATAAGAAAAATAAGAAATAAAAAATTATTTGAGGGTGTTGGATATCAAACTCCGAAACGGAAACAACCGTTCGATTTCCCATCTGGTTCTTATCAGTATCGTACTGGTATCTTTAGTACCGGTAGGGATTATAACGCCCTATCTTTACAAAACGGCATTGGCGCATCAGCGTCAGCAACTGTTTGAAAAACACCAGCTGCTGGCACAGAATTTAGCTGAACCACTTAAAATGTACGTCAATAGTCACCGCCAGTCCCTGAAGATACTGGCCAGTACATTCAATCAGCTGGAATATCCTTCTTTAAACCAGTACCAGGAACTAATTGATCAATCTGTCCGTTATCTGGATGGATTCAACGTAATAGCTGTGCTTGATCTCGATGGCAATCTGAAAGCACTCTCCGTCAATGACAAAATCCAGGACTACAACCCTGCACCAGACTACAGTCAGTACCCCTCTTTCGGACATATTCTGAGGGATAAAAAGACATCTAATGTATCAGATTTACATCGCAGCTTCATCACCGGTAAGCCAGTCATAGTATTGAGCCAGGCTGTACTGGATTCCAGCGGCCAGCTTAAAGCAATACTTTTCGCTGAACTTGATACACAACCTCTAGAGACTATCCGCAGCAAAGTAGTGTTCGGCAAAAAAGGGCATAGTGCTTTTGTCGATAGCAAGGGCCGGGTACTTGCTCACCCGAATCCAGAGTGGGTAAAGGAAATGCGTGATATCTCAGACTGGCCTATCGTACAGAAAATGATCAAGGGTGAAACCGGCGTTATGGAGTTTTATTCCAGTTTTATAAAAGCCGATATGGTAGCTGGTTACGCCGGCATCAAAGGCCTGGGTTGGGGTGTTATGGTTCCTCAACCAAAGTCCGAAATTGAAACTGCTGTCAATGCAATGATGGCCAAACTACTGCTGTGGTCAGTGTTTGGAATTATTTTGGCCATCCTGGCTGCTTATTTTCTGACACGCTGGATCACGAAGCCGATTAACACGCTTGCTGCCAATGCCAGCAAGCTAGAACTGCAGCCAGGATGTGGGACGCTGGGCAAAGTACCAGAACATAGTCCAATGGAAGTACGTCAACTCTGGGTAGCCTTATCCACGTTGATCAATCGCCTTCGCTCATCCAACAATGAGATTGTAGAACTTAATAGCTCCCTGAAGAAAAAGGTAGATGAGGCAACAACAGAATTGAGAAACGCCAATAAACGTCTGCAGGATTTAAGTGCAAGAGATTATCTGACAGAAATTGGTAACAGGCGGTATTTTGAAAGCGCCCTGAATGAGACACTAAGTAAACCTCTTGCAGAAAATATTGGCATCATGCTGCTGGATGTTGATAATTTCAAACAGATAAATGACAATTTTGGGCACGCTGCCGGTGATTATGTTTTGACAAGGGTGGCAGAAGAACTATACAAATCAACACGACCCGGCGACATCGTTGCACGCTATGGTGGTGATGAATTTGTCGCGCATTTTGTCTGTGATGAGGAAATACTGCTCAGGAGAGCTGAACATCTGAGGCTGTCGGTGGAGAAAACTCCCTTTATATGGAACGGGAAAGAGATACACGTTACTCTTTCAATCGGTGTTCTGAGCAAGAAGTATAACTCGAGTATAAGCATTGATGAACTGATGAGCGGAGCTGATCATGCCATGTATCAATCCAAGCAAACGGGTAGAAATAAGGTTTCAAAATACCACTAAATCGCGACAGTTCGAGTAAAGCGCACCCACTAATCTGAGCCATAATTAGGCGACATTCGGCTTAGCTCAAAGGGAGAACCCAAAATGATCCGGCTCTGCGTTGCAGCTCTTGACAAGGGCCAGCCATTGCCTGCGAGCCGCGTCTTGATCTGAATTATTTTGGATCCTCTGAGTGTCGCCTAATTATGGTTCGGGTTAGTATATACAAATTTTTTTTCATAATTCCCGCTGCAATCATGCAGTGGAATAAGTTAGACTCTGCTAATGCAGTTTTTTGCTACTACCTACCTGACTAGAATTAATAGAGCTGCCCTTGAGTGTTCCTGATGAATAAAATAATCCTGTTCTGCTTGCTCGTACTTCCCCTGTTGTACACAGCCGCTCTGGCAGAGGATACAGCAGCGTATCGTTCGGTACAGATCGCAAAATCAGATAATTACAGCCTGGCCCGAAGAGCTGCTATTACCATGAAATGGCGTGCACTAAACCCAAAAAAATTAAAACTTAAGTCGGCGTCAGCCCTGGTCGTCGACAGTTATGGTAATGATGTCTATGCCAAGGATGCGGACAGGGTCCGCCCAATCGCCTCCATCACGAAGCTAATGACAGCAATGGTCACACTGGATGCGAAATTGCCGCTAGAGCAAAAAATCACCATCAGCCGAGAAGACAGGGATCGTATACGCGGTACGGGCTCACGGCTAAAATACGGGGCAAGATTAAGCAGGAAGGAAATGATCACGCTAGCTCTGATGTCATCAGAAAACCGTGCCGCTGCCGCACTCGGACGCACCTATCCCGGCGGCATGCAGGCTTTTATCAGGGCAATGAATCAAAAGGCAAAATCTCTCGGTATGCAAAACAGCCGCTTTGCTGGTCCAGCAGGACTTAAATCAGACAATGTTGCCTCGGCCAGAGACCTGGTTACCATGGTACGTGCCGCACTGAAGTATCCATTCATCAGAAAAGCAAGCACAACACGTAGAATGGCAGTATATCCTTACCGGGGACGGGGTCCGCTCCGTTACGGCAATACCAACCGCCTGCTTAAAAGTAAAAGCTGGGAAATACGCCTCAGCAAGACAGGCTATATCCGCGAGGCAGGCCGTAACCTGACCATGCAGGCAGAAATTGCTCACCAGCCTTTAGTGATTATTTTACTGAATTCCTATGGCAAACTGACGCCCACTGGCGATTCAAACCGTATCCGCAAGTGGATTGAAGGCGGCATCAGACTATAGGGCACTTCTTTTAATTGAGACCTAATCTGACTTCTTACCCATCAGCGCCCTGATCATTTCCACAATCCCTGGCGTGTCCCAGTGTATCCCCCTTTAACCCCATAAACTATCTTTCCATCAGGTGCGATAACAAAGGTCGAAGGAAATACCAGTACATTCCATTGCGCTGATACTTTTCCGTCGCTATCAAGCAACACCGGGAAATCTACATCGACTTCCTGCATAAATTTCAAAATAACGGGTTTATCTTCCGCATAAAGGTCGAGATAAAGGCCTAATTTATAAACTCTGCCTTCCAGACCTCCTACTTGTGTGGCTCCCAGGGCTATGCCCAGTAAACACAACTACCCGGGATACTCTGAAAAGACAGGTAGATCACCGGCTGGACACGACCACTGCGCGCGCGAGTCCCAGAAAATGTGCTGTCGTGGCAAATCCGGTAATTCATCGTCTATCGATCCCGCAGGGACAAGCACTACATCCAGCTCTTTTACTTCTCTAGGCATGGGACTGCCACATTTGGCACAAAAGTAATTATAGAACCTGTTCGCCTCTGGCACGTCATAGCGCGTCAGCAATGACTCACCACTTATCCACGAAAGACTGGCAATCGAGGAAATAAGAATATTACTTGCATGCCCGGTGCCTGTTGCCTTACGGCACCTTTGACAATGGCAGTGAGAAAAGCGCACCACTTCACCGGCTATTTCGTATTTTACCGAGCCACAAAGACAACTTCCGCTAAACTTTATATCAGACATAATTTCTCCTCTTTTATGAGTACTTTATTAAACACCCTTTGATATGATAGCAATAACATCTTCCATCCCGCCCTGATCGACCATCGCCAGCAACGGCGTAGTACCCAGAAATACATTTTCCCGTCGGATCCAGTGCGCCATATTTGCGGTGTCTCCGGAAAATTGCTTATCCAGAAGAGCATATAAATACACAAACCGTTTTGCCCGGTATGTAATTTCAGGGTCTTCCCCTAGCAATAATTCCAACTGCATAGAGTCAGAAACATCGTAACACTTCAAACAGAGTATGCGTGCCAGCTCTGCACGATACATCCCCAGGGCATCTACCGCATGATTGACTTCAGCGATCAGAGGGAGACGGGCTGCCATCGATATTCATATTTAAGGGGTCATGACCGGCACGTCGGCGCAGCCAGTTAATTGACCTCAATACCGGACCACGCTCAACTATCCACCGTTCCAGCTTATACTTACCGGGGAAGTTCATCATCATAATACCAACAACCATGGTAAACAGACCCTGCCCGGGCAACACTAGCATTAATACACCTGCCAGCACTAATACCAGACCCAGTAGATTCTTCAGAATCAGGGCTATTATCCGTATTACAGGCGGGTATTTTTCTGGCCGCTTTGGATGCCGCTTCTTATGTGTAAAATAGTCAGAAGGAATACGAACAACCAGCATCGGGACTAAAATTAGAGATACAAAAAAAGTAGCCGCCGATGATGCAAGCAGCCACCAGACTATTGTCTCATTGCTCTGTATCCATTCGATCATTTGCTGAACAGGCCCATCATTCATTTGTTTCCACTAAATGTTCATGGAACAACGTTAGTCTGGTTGTTATTTTTCATCGCACTGAGGGTAGATAAATATTGAGCAATAGTTTCTTTTTCAGCATCTTTATCCGCATGTAGTATAAAGCGCCTGATTTCCTTTAGTGCCTCGTCTGTTTCCTTTAACCGCCATAGCGCATTAAACAATGCTATTGAATACAGGCCGACACCGGGACAAATTTTAATCAATTGCTGGAATACCAGCTTCGCTTCCTTAAAATTATTTGCCTCAAAATATGAGCCACCCAGCATAAGCAGCGCAGCAATATTCTTCGGTTCGTCTTTTAGTAGATTTAGCAGACACATCCGTGCCTCCTCCTTCTTTCCTTCCTCTACCAGAGACCGTGCCTGTTCCAGCATTTTTTCAGCTTCTATATCTGTCATATTTCCAGGTTCAAGTGCCGGTATTTATCTCAGCCAGTTCATTTAAGTGGGTGATATACGACACTACATCCCACTATCAGGATGGCGCCATTAAACGGCGTTAATATTCGATCACATTCAGAATGAATGCAAGAGGATACCGCTATAAAAGAAGCGAAAATACCTGTAGAAAGTCTGATTTATTCGTATTTGATTAAATGATATGAGGTTGCCGCGCCTCGATACTCATGACCGCTAGAAAGGCATAGCCATCCTGCAGGGAATACCCATTGGATGTAATGACGGGTTTCTTTAAATTAATCAGTGGCCCCCTAAGGATTATCATCACGATTACTGTATTTTTCTACAATAGTTCTGAATCCACCAGGAGCATAGGTTGTATACTGTAATTCTACTTTTCGCTCAGATATTTTTATAAAGATCACGTAAGATCTAGCAGATGCGATTTGATCCACATCAAAAAATACTGTTATTCATATTCCTGGGCTTTGTTGGTTTGTTCATCTTCTGGATAATGTATATATAACATCTTTGAAAAATTTCAGGATGGAACACAAATCAGGATATTAGTGGAGTCATACGGTGCAATAGGACCGTTGATTATTATCCTGCTAATGACAATAGCCATATTAGTCAGCCCATTACCCAGCGCCCCGATAGCTATCGCTGCCGGAGCTGCTTATGGTCATTTATGGGGTGGCCTATATGTATTAACAGGTTCTGTAACCGGTGCTACTGGAGCATTCCTCATTGCCCGCTACCTGGGTTATGAATATGTGGAGAAAATTGCAAAGAATCACCTGCCGGAGAAATTCATCAATTCGCAGAATGCCTTAACAGGAATTGTACTACTTAGCAGGCTAATGCCATTTTTATCGTTCGATATAATTAGTTATGCGGCAGGACTAACTCCGTTGTTGCTCTGGCGTTTTCTGGCAGCAACAATTATCGGCATCCTGCCCGCGAGTTTCTTCCTGGCACATGTCGGCAGTGAACTTGCAACTACGGAACTTAATCGTGTCGCGTTAGCCCTCGCTGTACTGGCTGGTTTCACCGGGCTTTCATTCGCAGTTAATTTTTTTCGCAATAAAAAAAGTATTAAACACAGGGGGAAAGAAAAATAAAAATCGTAACCCTCTTTCCTCTTGAAACCTGAAACTCAAACCATGAATGAACCGTATATCGCCAGCCCAAACAATACAGGGAAAAACCACCTTGCTTGCCTGTCAATTCTACGGGCCATACTTAATCGATCAGTGCCGGAAAGGTGCGAGGTGACAACGACTTCGATTAAGCTCAGGAAAACCAGCAGGGTTGAACTAAATAAGAATTTATCCATCTGTGTCAGATAAGGGATTACAGGCAGCCGCCCTGACAGGGCTATATGATACGCGATCAACGTCAGGACTGTGGTAACCGCAACCCCTAACTGGTTCGCTACATTCTTAGGATCAATCCAGAACACCACCCATGACATCATCACGATTAAAGCCAGAGGTATAATTGCTTTTACCACATAGTGGTGCAACAAACGCTTGCCTATCAATTTTATCGACATCGAGGATTACACCCAGCGCCTGGATCACCGTTGGCTTGCCCTCTTCCAGTATCGGCCGGTTCAGTGCCGCATTGACTGTACCTGACAATAACAACAATACCCCGATCGTCGCTTTAACTCTCTACATATTCAAGGAACCTCTGGTGTGAAATTGATCAACTCTTAAGCCGATATCCCGTCCTGAATATCCACCAGACAGTGATCAGACACAACAACATAAAGACCAGAATCATTGCCAGGCTAATACCGACATTGACATCGGCAACACTAAAGAAACTCCAGCGTAAGCCGCTGATCAGGTAGACAACCGGATTGAACAAGGTCACCTTCTGCCAGAATGGCGGCAGCATGTTGATCGAATAGAAGGCACCACCGAGGAAGGTCAACGGTGTGATGACCATCATCGGGATGATTTGCAGTTTCTGGAAATCATCTGCCCACAGGCCGATGATAAATCCGAACAGGCTGAATGTAACAGCCGTCAACAGCAGAAAGCTGATCATCCACAGCGGATGGATAATCTCATAATCCACAAAAAACCGTGCCGTGGCCAGGATCAACAGGCCGATAATAACTGACTTGCTTGCCGCCGCGCCAACGTAACCCAGCACAATCTCAACATGGGACACCGGAGCTGAAAGCACCTCGTAAATAGTGCCCGAGAACCTGGGAAAATAAATACCGAATGAGGCGGTGGAAATGCTCTCACCTAGCAGCGACAACATCAGCAGGCCGGGAACAATAAAAGCCGCATAGCTGATGCCGTCGATCTCACCCATGCGTGAGCCTATGGCCGCACCGAAGACGACAAAGTAAAGCGATGTGGTGAGGATAGGTGATGCAATACTTTCCATCAATGTGCGCCATGTGCGTGACATTTCGAAGATATAAATGGCCCGGATGGCATAGAAATTCATGTTTTATCCTTTAGGGCACCCTATTAATGAGGTTAACGAAGATTTCTTCCAGCGAACTCTGGCTGGAGTGAAGATCCTTAAAGTCTATGTCGTGCTTACCCAGCTCACGCAATAAGCTGGAGATCCCCGTGTGCTCCCGCTGTGTATCAAAAGTGTAGGTCAACACCTCACCATCCGACGATAGATGCAGTGAATAATCGGCAAGTTCTTCGGGGATACTGGTTAATGGATGTTGCAGGGTCAGTGCCAGCTGCTTTTTCCCCAGCCTATTCATCAGCACGGTCTTCTCTTCAACCACGCTGATCTCGCCATCCGTAATAATAGCAATGCGGTCGGCCATCTCTTCGGCCTCATCAATATAATGCGTTGTCAGGATGATAGTGACGCCACTTTCGCGCAGATGACGAACCATGTTCCACATCGCATGTCGTTGCTCAACATCGATGCCCGCTGTAGGTTCATCAAGAAACAGGATTTTTGGCTCATGCGCCAGTGCCTTGGCAATCAGCACCCGCCGCTTCATGCCACCCGACAAATTAATGATCCTCTCATCACGCCTGTCCCACAAAGACAGGTCACGCAGCACTTTTTCACAATGCGCGGGGTTAGCTGATTTACCGAACAGACCACGACTGAAATTCATCGTCGCCCAGACACTCTCAAAGGTTCCAGTAGCAAGCTCCTGCGGTACCAGGCCAATTCTCGACCGTGCCTGCCGGTAATCTGTACGGATATCATGACCGTCCACAGCCACACTTCCCTCACTGGCAGTGACCAGTCCGCAGATAATACTTATAAGCGTCGTCTTGCCGGCACCATTGGGACCCAACAGGGCAAAAATTTCTCCTCGATGTATATTCAGATTAATGTTGTTCAGCGCACACAAGCCAGACGCATAGGTTTTGGACAGGCTTTTGATTGAAATGACTGGCTGCACGCATTTTCCTTTACTGCTGATATTGGACAGCTGCTGGCTGGGCGGCTATAACTTTCAATGGGCCTGATCATCGGGATGGAGCACAGGCCAGATTGTTTAACTATCGTCAGGCAACCACATCTGACCAGACTGCAAATTCATTGTCATTCGGATCACTGAAATGGAACCGTCTACCGCCCGGAAATGAAAAAATCTCCTTAATAATTTTACCGCCGGCATTTTCTATTTTTGCTTGCATAGCCTCAAGATCCTTACTATAAAAAACCACCAGTGCACTTCCCTTTTCCGTGGACATATTTTTACCAGATTTAAAAAAACCGCCCTTTATCCCCGCATTGGAAAAAGTGGCATATTCAAGCCCGTAGTCAACGAAGCTCCAGTTAAACACTGTGGTAAAAAATACTTTAGCTGCATTCAGATCTTCGGCAGGGAATTCAAGATAGTTTATTTTTCCGTCTTTGCTCATCTCATGCGCCTCCGCGTTTAGGGTACCTCTAAATTATAAAATATCCCTGGGCAACATCTTAAATGACGGGATGTTGCCAGAAAGTATACTCCAGTCTGCCTTTGAGCCAACAAAACAATCAGCAACTGGTTTTACATCTACCTCATCATCCACACAGGCCAGTGCAACACTAAAATACTGAGATTTATCCGGTGCATAATTCATTAACTTTGAACCGCAGTTTGAACAAAAAGCGCGGATACCGCGCCGCCCCTGATATTCGGACAACATCTCTTCACCTTTTAAAAATCTCAGTGTTCCAGCTTTAGCAAATACCTGCGTCGCAAATGCCGCTCCATGCGATTTGCGGCACAAAGAACAGTGGCAGTTAAAAACCTTGTCTGGAATCAGCTCTACTTCATACTCAACAGCGCCGCACAAGCAGCTTCCTTTAACCATTATCTCGCCTCCTCAGGAAACAACACCCACAAATCATCGCAGGCTGTATAATCAACGCAATTGATAATAACATAATGACCCCATGAAACTACTGATACGTAACCTGGCCCGCACAACTACGGAAGTAGAGCTTCGGAGAATGTTCGAAGCCCACGGACCGGTACAGTCCTGCAGCCTGGTAATGGACAGGCAAACTGGCAAGTCCAAGGGCTTTGCTTTTATCGAAATGCCCAGACCGGGCGATGCCAAAGCTGCTGTAAAAACTCTCAATGGCAAGGATGTCGCCGGTAATGTAATCCGTGTTAAAAGGGCCACTACGAAAAAGTCCACAGCAGAAAAAGTTTTCCCTGGCAGGACAGAATCTAAAAAAACCGAAACAGGGAATAGTGTGGTAAAGACAGATGAACCAGAAAAACCCGAACCACAAAAGCCCAAACTGAAAAAAAATACTGCCGTAAACTATAACATCTGGTCGTCAAATGACTAAGGAACCTCTGATGTGTCTGGACGAAGTAGATTGCGATCTAAAATATTCAGGTTTGAGGCGTAAATCGCAAGGCCGCTCAATGACATCCTGTCATCGCGGCACTTGTACATCCATGTACTTCGTAATAGCTAGCTATTTTGAAGGTTTGCAACGAAAAAACTGGATATTTTAGGCGTAAGATACGAGTTCATGAATTGATCAGAGGTTCCCTAAATCAGGAGGTGGCGATCCACTGCATGGCGTGACTCTGGAGATGATAGTCACCCGATTGCAGGGAAAGTACGGCTGGGAAGAACTGGGTCGTCGCATCAATATAAAATATTTTACTAACGATCCAGACATAAACTCCAGCCTGAACCCCGTATCTCATTCTTGTATGAATCTTGACATAAAGCCCGACCTTGTACTAGATTTACACCGTTAATCGAACGTACACTGAGGATATAATGAACGTATTGATAATTGCAACCAAAGGCTGTCGCCATTGCAATAACCTGGCTACGGAATTGAATGAACTAGGGATTGAGCACAAACTGGTTTATGCTGAATCTGAGCCAGAGTTGGTAGAAAAATATAGTATTCGTCATTCACCTAATTTGATCGTAGATGATGAAGTTAAATTTCGACGGCAGCCTACAGAACAGGAATTACGAGAGTGTCTGAATTTATAATCTCCTCAGAAATATTTTGAACAATTTAGGTGTGGCACTACCCCACTAAGCCATCGTTCGGGCGAATAAATCAGAACTGAATTACTGATTCTCGCAAAAGAGGTCAAAAAGAACTTCCGGAGTGTAACCACATGTCATTCCAAAAAAATATCTCGATCAAGACATTTATAGCGACTACTTTCCCTGCCACCATACGGGTAAACTCCTGAATACAGAATTATCCATCGGTTCAGCCAGGGTTCAGCCGCCCTGTTATTTAATAGCCCTCAAGCTAACTAAAACGAGGGCTTAGCCATGAAAGTTACAATACAACCTATTGATAGAACTCACCGACTGATTAAGACCAGTGTTTTGCTGATGGTCACAATCCCATTACTCGTTGTTGGCACGGCTTACGCAAGTCATCGCCATCATGATTACAATTCAGGGACATCGATAACTTTCGGTTATATTTTTTACCCGAAAGCACCTCTGTACCATAAGGCCTATAGGCACCCGCGTCATTATCGATATTACAACTCTCACTACCGGGGTCATTACGGCCGCTACAATCCCTGGAGAAATGAGCATGCGTACAAATATCGTAGAAATCATTACAACGGCTATCGTGATGATGATTAGAGAAATGGTGGCCTATATGTTTTCGTCATTATCAGAAAGAGTATAAAAGTCCATAATAGCGCTAATAATGTATATTATCTTCGCTTAAATATAACGCCTATTATATTTAGCTATTATAAATAATATAGATAAGAATCGCTATTAATTGATGAGTTCGGGCCTAACCATCCACTGCAACTGCCAAACTCCTTCATCCGTGGATTCCAGGAAAACTATACTTCCTGGTGTGTAGGATACGATGACCACATCGGAAGCTCCTGTCACCAGAAAACTAACCAGCTTCGACATGAATGGCAGGTGGCCAACAACCAGAATATCTTCGTCCCAGTTCATCAACCGATTTGCAAAACCCTCAACCGAGTCATTCGGGTTAATACCACTGATCGCCTCAACTGGAAACTCTCCCGTTATTATTGCTGTAAATATCTCAGCCGTCTGTTGCGCTCGCGTCTTGCCACTATGCATGACTCGCGAAACTGTCATATGGCCTGCAAGAAAAGCTGCCAACCGTTCCACCTCTGCATGCCCCACATTACTCAAGGGCCGGTCAGCATCAATATCCTTAGTCAGTGCTTCACCATGTTGCACAAGATAGAGTTTCATTCGCGATCCATCCCCCTGATATAAAGAAAGCAGTTATATTTCAGTTTAGCATTAATTACGGCATCACGAGCGAGGCATGGCAAGCTTAAAAATACAGGGATCGCACGGTTACTCAATAGTATGTGCAGGGGTGGTACTCATACCAATAAATAGAAGCTCCCATAAAACATAATACGTAATGCGTAAAACATCCCCTCCCCCCCTTGACTAATTAGGACAGTTGTATTATTTTATACTTGATGATTAGGACATGCGTCCTATTTTAATACGGAATATTAAAATAAATACCTGTCAAACTGGAGAAAATAATGAGCAATAACCTGTTTAGTTCAATCACAGTGGGTGATCTCACATTACCCAACCGGATGGTCATGGCACCGATGACGCGTAATCGTGCCAACCAGGACAACGCTCCGCACAGTCTGAATGTAAAATACTACCAGCAGCGCGCCAACGCCGGTTTAATCATTACCGAAGGCTCGCAGGTCTCGATGGAGGGTGTGGGTTACCCCGGTACGCCAGGCATCTATAGCGATGTGCAAGTGGCCGGCTGGCGCGAAATTACCGATGCCGTACACGCCAAAGGTGGGCATATCTTTATACAGCTCTGGTATTGTGGACGTATCTCCCATCCAGATTTATTACCCGACAACCAGACACCAGTCGCACCTTCCGCAATAAAACCGGAAGGTGATGCCGTTACCTTTGAAGGGATGAAACCTTTTATCACACCACGGGCACTCGAAACCGATGAGATTGCGGGCATTGTGGCACAGTACAAACATGCGGCGGAAATGGCCATAAAGGCGGGTTTTGATGGTGTTGAAGTGCATGGCGCAAATGGATATCTCATCGATCAGTTCCTGCGAGATGGATCCAATCATCGCACTGACCGGTATGGTGGCAGCGTTGAAAACCGTATGCGCTTTCTCAATGAGGTACTCGATGCGGTATGTGAAGTATGGCCTGACCAGCGCGTTGGGCTAAGACTGACACCGGAAAATAGTTTTAACAGCATGTCAGACTCCGATCCACAGACGCACTTTGCCTATTTTATTACACAGCTTAATTCACGCAAGCTGGCATATTTGCATATACTGGAAGGCGATATGATAAGCAAACAACGGCATGTCAACTACCGCAGCCTGCGTGATAGCTTTGATGGTATTTACATAGCCAATAATGCATATGACAAAACGCGTGCTGAAGAAGGTATACGCAACGGAGATTGTGACATGGTTGCTTTCGGCATTCCTTTTCTGGCGAACCCAGATCTGGTATACCGTTATCAAAACGACCTGGCATTAAATGAAGCGGATCCGGACAGCTTTTATGGTGGTGATGAACACGGCTACACAGACTACCCCTTTGCCGAGCACGTTAGCGCCGAATCGGCGTGACTACGTAAAAAAAAACAGGAACAGAACATGGGGAACAAAGGTGAAGCATTACGACAACGGATTGTCGCATCTGCCGACCAGCTGTTTTACCAACAAGGATATGAAAACACTTCATTCAGCGACATAGCCGAAGACGTGGGGATCTCGCGTGGTAATTTCTATTATCACTTTAAAAGTAAAGATGAAATTTTAAACGCGGTTATAGACACCCGGCTCACCGACATCGAGCAGATGCTAGATGAATGGAGTAAAAAGTATACTGATCCCAGACAACGTATTATTATGTACATTGATATACTTACCAACCATCAGGACAATATTAAAAATCACGGCTGCCCCTTAGGCAGCCTGTGTACCGAGCTGGCAAAACAAAGTCACGTCATGTTGCAGGACGCGAACAAAATGTTTGCCATACAGCGTGACTGGTTAACAGTACAACTGAAAGAACTCGGCCTGGGTAAAAACGCCAAACAGGTTGCAATGCACTTATTGGCCCGCTCACAGGGCATCGCCACCATCACCAATGCCTTTGAAGATCAAGACTTTCTGCGTCAGGATGTAAAACGTTTAAAACAATGGCTAGATGAACAGATCCAGGGCCAGAACAAAAGTGGGAATTGACCCTGTTATTCTCTCACAAAACGTCCTGGGTACGGCAAAAACCTGAGACACTTTACCTGGAAACAGTTCGGTCTGATAATAAACTACCCCGCAGCAAGCTGACGGGGTATTAAATGTAGGTGCGAATTCATTCGCACAGCGATGCCAATGTTTATGCACATTGTGCGAATGAATTCGCACCTACAGTTTTCGTGGCAAGCCACGGGGAATTATGCCCATAGGGATTAACAGTATTATCAGCGAAAAATGAAGGCACGAGCAGATACAAGCTGGTATATTATGGATCCGAACCTGAGTTGGTAGAAAAATAGAGGTGCCCTAATAGTATTCGTCATTTGCCTAATTAGGTCATAGATGATGAAGTTAATTTTTAGCGGCAGTCAACAGAACAAGAATTACGAAAGTGTTTGAATTTATAATACCCCACTGGCAGCCACATAACTCACAATAAAGTGCAAATCTGATATGTCAAATGTCAGTCCTGAACCCGTTACTCGTACCCACATGAATAAAATTGTAGTTACTGGATTTGTACTCATTGTCCTTTCGGTTGTGGCCGCCATGATAGCGCCATTAGGGAGCCGGATAGGTTATTGGGATTATACTGCTGCAGTAATGATTCTTGAATGGGCAGCCTATACAGGTACTGCATCTGCTTTGATTTGCCTGATTGGCACTTTTGTTGTGCGACCCAGAAATAGCCGCCTGGGATTTTTCTTAACCCTGCTCGGCTTAGCGATCATTATTCCGACACTTCTGTATTTGATGTACTGGAAGGATGCAGAAGAGAATGCACCACCCATACAGGACATCACCACGAATACAGAAAACCCACCCGAGTTCTGGGCTGCGCCAAATGCGCGTGTCTATGGGGGAGCCGCAGTAGCCACCTACCAGAAGGAAGCATACCCATATATTCAGCCATTACTGTTACCAGTGCCTCCAGACAAAGCATTTGATTATGCAATAGAAGTGGTTCGGCAAAAAGGCTGGGATTTATTGGATGCAAATCGTAAGGATATGCATATTGAAGCAACTGAATCCACATTCTGGTTTGGTTTTAGTGATGATGTAGCCATAAACATCACTGCAACAGATTCAGGTGGCAGTCGGGTTGATATGCGTTCGACATCACGCTTTGGTAGTGGTGGAGATGGCGGGACCAACGCCAGGCGGATTCGATCATTTTTTGCTACTTTAAAACCCAAAGCTGATAAATAATATTCTTATCTCATCGACCTTTTATCTAGCAAATCGGTTGCCATCTCATAGTAGGCGATGGCCTCGTCAATAAGGTGTCTGGATTTTATGGTGTCTTTGTTTAGATTCTCGCCCGTTGTAGCATCCAGGACATTGACGCGTTGATTCGGTGATAATTCCACTACCACGTTATCTTGCATATACCCGACAGTCAGGTAATTAGCCATCAATGTGCGCTGGTGACGCCCCTGTTCATTTAATATATCTTCACCAAAAAAATATGAGTCGTAGTTGAAATTTAGCATCCCAAACAGGGTCAAATGGGTAATGAAATTCTTTTATAAAAGGATTCGCTGCCATCAGGGACAGGCCTTATATTTTACATTCAAGTGATTCTACTGCTCGATGGACCGCCGCAAACTCACATCAAAGTGCAAATCAGATATGTCATATTTAAGACCCTGTTACTTTGTAGGTATATTTTTTTTACTTTTTTAATGAAGATATTTGATTCGTTGAGGTATGGGTATGATGGGAGTTCATTAAAATATTTAATGTTGATAAATAGGATTGAACATCCCACTTGAAATTTCAACTTTTTCTTATGAATCTGCAATCACCTATGAAGCCTTGGCTTCAAATGATGCCCGTGCACTACTATCTTCACTTTTAACAATTACAAGATTTGAAACAAACTGGTTTGTCGCACGTTCCCATGAATGTCTTTCTGCATATGATTCACACATTTCTGGAGAAACACCAAGCGCCTGTTCTACCGCATAAGCAAGGTTGTCATCTACCCATCCATTAACACCATTTTCTATAATATCTTTCGGACCAGTAACTGGGTATGCAGCTACAGGCACCCCACATGCCATGGCTTCCAGCAACACCAGGCCAAAGGTGTCTGTCAGGCTGGGAAAGACCATTACATCTGCAGAAGCGAGATGTGCAACAAGATCCTTGCCGGTTTTATAGCCAACAAAACGGGTGTCTGGATATTGTTCTTTCAGTATATTCATCTCAGGTCCATCCCCAATAACGTACTTGCTTGCCCTGATATCCAGATCTAGATAAGCCTTGATATTCTTTTCAACGGCAACACGACCAAGATAGACTGCAATAGGTCTGTCTCCGGTGAAACAGGATTCATTCTGTGGTTTAAACAGGTCGATATCAACACCCCGGCCCCAGCGTTTTAAATTTGTAAATCCCCTGGCATGCAGTTCAGTCTCTAGCGATGACGTTGCAACCATCGTTACACTGGCAGAGTTATGGAATCGTCTCATGTAGGCATAGGACAACAAAAAAGGCACGGGTAGTCGCAGGCGTAAATATTCAGGAAAGCGGGTATGGTAGGCCGTTGTATAATTTAGCCCGTGTTTCAGACAATAAGCTTTTGCTGCCAGACCAAGTGGGCCTTCTGTAGATATATGTATGGCATCGGCATCAAAAGCATCCAGAATACGACCCAGCTTACGGGCGGGCAACCATGACAGGCGTATCTCCGGGTAACCCGGCATCGGAAATGTCCAGAAATCTGATGGGTTGAAAACGGCCACCCGGTGTCCCATCCTTGTTAACTGGGCAATGGTCTTTTTAAGAGTAATGACAACACCATTAATTTGCGGTGACCACGCATCGGTCACGATTGCGATCTTCATGCAGCTGTACTCCATCTATTAGATCAGCACTTTCTTCCAACCAGTGGATCAGGCGCAGTTTGCCATCTTCTTCCTCTGCCAATGCGGTACAACTTTCAACCCAGTCACCGCAATTAGCATAATTTATTCCATCGAAATCTGTAATTACGGCATGATGTATATGACCACATACAACACCATCTGCGTCATGTTGACGTGCAGCATGGACGACAGCCTCTTCGAAATTGCTAACGTAGTTAACTGCTTTTTTAACCTTGTTCTTGATATGTTTAGATAGTGACCAGTAGCCAAAGCCAAGTTTTCTACGTACCCAATTGAACCAGTGATTCATTATGATCAGCAGGTCATAAGCTTCACTGCCGAGTTTTGCTATCCACTTGTTGTTTAGTGTTATGGCATCAAATTCATCACCGTGAAGAATTAAAAGTCTCTTACCGTCTTCCGTAATATGCTCCGCTCTTAACTTTATCTGTATACCGGAAAAATCGAAGTCGTTGTAATCACGAAAGAATTCATCATGATTACCAGGTACATAGATAACATGTGTTCCCCTACTTGCCTTTTCGATGAGCAACCGAACAATACGATTGTTTATTTCCGGCCAATACCAACCACGCTTAATTTTCCATATATCAATAATATCTCCTACCAGGTACAGGTATTCTGATTCTGTATGTCTTAGAAAATCGTAAAGGTATTCTGTACGGGAAGCTTTAAGTCCAAGATGTGTATCGGATATCCAGATGGAGCGATACGTAACTAGCTTCATAGTTTTCTCCGTTTATCGTATTCGCGCCGAATTTATACTCTTAAAATATGACAAAATTATGATGCTTTTATGATGATTATATTAAACGTGTATAGAGCAAGTATACTGATAATAATTCATCATCCTGTCATATAACCCATGCATATTCGCAACAATGAATCTTCGCGTTGCATATGATCTTCTTACAGGATTGTCACCCAGCAGATGGCTGTGTCTTGATGGCTTTAAAAAAGTGATAAGAGAACTATGGCAAAAGCTGACTACCAGAAACTAAACCAACCCATTCGCAGTATCATGCGTATCATCTATGCAACCCAGTGGTCCATGAAAGGCTTTGAATCAACTCTGAAAACGGAAGAAGCATTTCGCCAGGAAGTACTGCTTCTGATCATTCTGGCACCACTGGGTATATGGCTAGGAGATACGGGAATAGAACGGACCTTGCTGATTGGCACAGTCCTAATCGTCCTTATTGTTGAACTACTGAATTCTGCAGTCGAATCTGCGATAGACCGTATCGGTGATGAACATCACAAGTTATCAGGCAAGGCAAAAGACCAGGGTTCAGCAGCCGTCTTCGTTTCCCTTGTACTTGCTACAATGACATGGCTCTTCATTCTAATCAAATAGTCAGACGATCAAGTTTCTGTTACTTTCAGATGTATTTTTTTGATGAAACGTAGCTTCATGTTTGATTTGTTGAGGTATGGACACAGGAAGAGTACGTCATAATTAATCAGAGGCTCCTTAATGTTGTAAAACAGGATTGCCCCCCCCTTTAATTATAATCAGTCCACCTGGGCCAGGTCATTCAGCGTCCAGTCATGTTTAAAATAGTCTATTGTTACGGTGTTTTCATTCAACCAGCCCCGTGTATCTGGGTCCAGATAGGGCAGTACGAAACCGAGCACACCCCTTTTCTTATCCTGGAAAAGGCGGCTATCTTTATTTATAATCCATGACAGCGTCAGCGTTCGCCCAGCACGATTCAGCCGCAGCCCCTTGTCGGGGTTCTTGAAAAGGCTTCGGATATTTGCATCCAGTTGACTGTCCAGATACTCCGCCATAAAAGGCTTTGCAGTACGATCTGGACAACTGACAGCAGCACAGCTTACGGCGAAAACAATGCGCGGATCATTAAACTGCCTGAGCAGAATATCCTTCTCTATCTGTGTCAGCGAATAGCGGTTGTTCCCAATTCTGATTGCCTTCTTCGACCAGGGATATTTGATCAGGCTGATACTCAGACTGCGGATAGAATCCACGGGATAATGATCGATTACCAGGCGCATCGCAGCAAAGTTGTAGGCATTAATCCAGAACGCCTTGGCTACGTTCGTACCCTGCAGTTGTGTGGGATCTACTTGCTCGATGGCTCTCAGTGTTCTATTGAAAAGTGAGTTCGCGTTTTGCGCGTCCTGTTTCATCTGCGTATAGTCGAACACAGTAGTACGGGTACCGTGTATTCTCACCGCTGGACGCCAATACCTGGCAAGGAGTTCACCATACAGGCTATTGAATTCCGCAGAATCAGCATAAGACGGACTTACCATCACTGCTAGCAATACAGCAATCCAAAGCACCGATATCTTTTGCAAGCCAATAGAGTTCATTTTACGGTCTAAAAAAGACGCTACTTTGATTCCCGTACGCGCAAGTCCTGCATGCCGGGTGTTCAATGCATCTATACCTGTCTACCATACAATATATCCCCTAAAGAATCTTTCATAACATACCTCCATTGTTCCTCTGAAGGGCTGCCCACAATGGATAACTTTAAGGAACCTCTGATTAAATATAAAACCTATGTCTTAAGCACAGGTCAAGGGGTGACAGATCGATTAGCTGGCGGTACTAATTTTCTGGATTAAATCGTTCAGGTATGCATGACCCGGTTTCAAGAAAATCTTGTAGCTGAATTCTTTGGGAACTGGGTTTTAATCTTGCTCTGTCCCCGATTATAAAACCGGGCGCTGCAGTAAATCCACACGAATCGGCATTAAAAAGTGTGCACCATCTTCACCGATGTATTGTTCAAAGCGTTGTTTGACGAGTGCATATAATTTCTCATCGAGCTCGTGGCTGGAATGCGTGACATTGATTATGTTATTTTCAAATTCAGAAAAACCTTCAAATTTCATAGGTGAATTAAAAAATGTTTCTTCGACCAGGTTAAACAAGCCTTCGTCCACCGCTTTTTTTACCGTGTAAAATGCCTCTTCGCGAACCTTTTGTTCATCGTGGAATAAACGCAGGATCTCGTTAAAATCACCGGCAAAGACTGGCTCGGAAATATAAACCAGACCACCTGGCTTTAACACTCGTCTAATTTCCCGCATCGATACATCCATAAGTGCTAGCGGGACATGATGCAGAGATTTAAACATAAATACCACATCGATCGAATCATCGTCGAGAGGAATTTCCTGTGCACCGGATAAAGCAAATGACACATTGGGTAAATCCGTTATCTGCAGATTTTTTTTATGGGCAATTTCATCAACTTCTAATGCGGTAATTTTACGATCTGTACCGGATGTCGCAATGTCACGGGTGATTTCAGCCTTGCCACAACCTAACTCCAATATCTGTTTACCATCCAGCGATAGCATGCGATTGTATATTTCGGATTCAGGACAGTTAATATCGATTTGTTCTGCTGCTATTTTCATTAAACAACCTCTTGTAGACAAATTCTGGTTAATACGTCATTGCGTATATAGACTCCATGGTATTCGCAAGAACGATTTTAGTCTATTTTAAGATAAACAGGCACACACGTATATTCGGCCTCTCGTTATGGTTGAGAATCACTGACCCTAAATTTGAGCGTACCTTCATGCCCCAGCGAGAAAATTGATAACTAATCAGAGGCTCTTTAAATTTAAAACCTGTGTCTTAAACACAGGTCAAGGGGTAACAGACCGATTAGCTAGCGGTACTAATTTTCTGGATTAAATCAGTCAGGTAAATACATCCTGGCTTAATCAACCTTCTTGTTCATTTTTATAATTATTTTAAACACAGGCAAGTCTTATAGCTGGATTTTATGGAGAACGGATTATTATCGTGTCTGTCCCTGATTACTTCCATACCTATCGAAACACACGCCGCAATAGCAGATGAGTAGGCAGGAATAATACCAACGGGTACAAAGCCATCAGGAACAACACATAAGCGGCAGCCGGCAGCCATTGCTGAGGTGAATCCATAAAACCGAATACCCAGTTAATGTTTGCGGCCGGTTTACTTACCAGGTAGCTCAACGGGAGTACTGTCCAGGATAACAGAGTTTGGCCGATCAGGGCCTTGCGATGGTAACCGAGGCGATGGATAGCCCACAGCAGGAATATCGGTAAGACAAAATGATACAGAGACAGGCCGCGCACAATCAACGGAATGCCGGGATCAAACATGTAGTGGGTTCCACGAAAGCTGGTAAGCTCCGGACCGGTAATGAATCGAACGGTGAAATCAACGGCCCATCCCAGTTCGGGGATTAGCACTGATAGTGCCATCATGCTGACCAGCAACGATGATTCCAGCCAAAGTGCGAGTAGCGTGGTCAACAGTGCCACATTCGAGCCCCACAAAAAATTGGCCGGGCCGTACTGCCACCAGTAGACCGGTACCAGAACAACGACAAATCCCGTATAAAAAAGCTTCACCCAGAGCGGGATGCTGCCAATCCGGTCCACAAATATAAACGGAGACTGATTTTTTCTAACACTCATTAACTCTCTCGATCATTCTTTTCATCTTTTTATAATGACTACCTTTCCAGTAGATATTGTTGCACATATCGCATTGAAAGAACTCGTTATAATACTTTCTAGTATCAGGTGATAACCGAGTTGCTATTACCTCTTTATTCACGGGTCGTATTTTTCCATTGCAATGCATGCAACGCGTGAACGGCTGCTGATTATTAAATAAATCAAAACGTAACAGAACCTCTAGAATTTGTTGTTGTGGTTGTCTTGAACGCACAAAGTATCCGTGTGTTATATGTTTACGCATAAGTAATTGTCTATCGCAAGTGAGCAGTATGCGACGCTCATCGACTGATATCCTGGCCAGATCCAGGTCATCGTAGTCATTACGATAGAGTGTATCGAATCCCAGCATACGTAAGTATGCAGCAAGCCGCCCCAGATGGTTGTCTAAGACGAAATGTGTTTTACGCAGCGGTTCTGGCTGGCAATGATTCAATGGGGAAATATCCAGTGCCTCAAATACCGGGTAAACACTGATACGGTCACCGTCTTGAACCCGATAGTTAAAATCAACGGATTCACCATTCACGATAATCAGATCAATTTCTGTGTGCGGCACCCCAATTGATTCGATGAGATCCTTGATGGATCTTGCCTGTTTTAACTCATGACTGAAATCAGTCTTGCGCTGATCCTGTGGCAGGAAGTCGTTGAGTTCTTCGTAAAAGCGTATGTTAATCTGTTCCGACATTAGTTTTGCTAACTAATTTAAAACAAGTTGGACTGTGTGGATATTTATACTACACGAGGTGACACGATTTAGGTCAGGGACGCTCTAATTAATTCACAGGTAACTGTCATTTTTTATCGATATGATAAATAGGGAAACCAGAAAGCTTAAGCTGTTCAATCGCGTCTACCCTGCCCCCCGCAGGTTTTTGTCTGCCCCCGATTACACATTTAGTAGCTGCTCACGGATTGCCAACAATTCTTCGCGGCGTTTCGCATCCGTAAGCGGGTAGTGCATTTTGAGAGATTCATACGTCTCAAGAATAATATTAGCTATCAGTAGCCGCGCATTCTCCTTATCATCAGCGGGCACGATATACCAGGGTGCCGTTGCTGTACTCGTTGCACTCAGACACTCTTCATAAGCATGCATGTACTTCTGCCAGCTTTTTCTCTCCTTAATATCGGCAGAACTGAATTTCCAGTTTTTTTCAGAGTCGTCTATGCGTGCAAGAAAACGCTTGCGCTGCTCTTCTTCTGACAAATGAAGAAAAAATTTGATAATACATGTGCCGTTGCGATGCAGATGGTCTTCTAGATCAACAATAGATCGATAACGCTCTTGCCAGATCGTATCAACATCAATCAGTTCGCCTGGCAACTTCTGGCTGTCTAGAATCTCCGGGTGAACGCGTACCACCAGCACTTCTTCATAATAGGACCGATTGAAGATGCCGATACGACCACGTTCCGGCAAACACTGCGTGGTGCGCCAGAGAAAATCGTGATCCAGTTCTTTTGCGCTTGGGTGCTTGAAGCTGAATACCTGGCAACCCTGTGGATTAACACCCGACATTACATGCTTGATCGCACCATCCTTCCCAGCTGCATCCATCGCCTGAAAAATCAGCAACAAGGAATAGCGGTCGTCTGCATAGTGAAGTTGTTGCTGTCCACTCAGCTCTTTAATCTGTGCCTTAAGAAGTTTCTTATAGCCTTTCTTCGATTGATAAAATGGCTCCACCCGGGTTGACCATTTATCCAGTTGAACTTTACTGTCCGCTGGTACACGGTAATCCCTGATATCAATTTTCATATTGCCCTACCCTGCATAACAAATAATAATTCAACACATAATATAAACCTGTCTGACCCGCTGTTTTTCTACCTTGATTTTTATGATGACCCGTTTATTTGGTATGTTCCCGGGCATTCTTTACCTGACTAATTATATTGCCTCATAACAGGTTCCAAAGAAAATCTTAAAGAGGCCGGTGATCGATAAAAATATAATTGATCAGAGGTTCCTTAGTTGTCACCGACCTCTTTTAATTGCTCATAGAGATCCGCATTGATAGCCTTGAGTCCAGCCCGAGCGCAGGCTTCATCCAATTTACCGCCGGGTGCCCCACCTACGCCAATTCCTCCCACAACCTCACCAGAAAGTTTTACAGGTAACCCACCCCCCAGAATCAAAATGGAGTCATTCATATCCCTAAGCCCCTGTACCTCCGGAACGCTGCTGATGAGCTCAGCAAAAAATTGCGTAGGTGCCCTCATACTTGCAGCGGTGTAGGCCTTGCGCCGACTGCTGTCAACGGTATGTACCCCGGCCCCGTCATCCCGGATCTGGTACAACAGGACGCCTGATCTATCAACGACAGCAACGCTTACCTTGTAACCATCAAGCCGGCATTGCGCCATAGCGGCGTCAGCAGACTGGCTGGCCAACTTCAGAGGTAAAACAGTTTGTTTGGGCAAGCCCCCTGCATATACGATATTAGACATTACAGCGAATACAATCAACATTCTGAAGAGATCTCTATGATGTTTTCTATAGTGCATTTTATGACCCTCTATACTTTAATTTAACAAATTAATTGTGTTTATTGGTCTATTGCTGGATTTAATTGTCTTTCCGATGCTAACCCCCTCATAGTTGTACGGTTGTAACTACTATAATCAAACCACCCTTGAGGATAATTTTATGAGTGATGAAGCTGTAAGTGAACAGAATGTCGACAACGATGGCCGATTGATGGGTATTCTTTCCATCGCCGCAGCTCCAGGCGCACTACTGGTTAGCCCAACTTACTTTCCATTGCTGGCGTTCTTTCTTGGGCTGATGGGTCTGACTCTGGCAAGCCCCAGGAATCGTTACCTCAGCATCATTGGTATTGTTGCTTCTGGAGCAGCTGGTATAGTTGGTTACTACTTTAATACTCCTATCATTTAAATGTGGAGAAAACTGGAGCCAGATCTCAATCGTTTCTAATATTTGAGAGAATTGAGATCTGCCCCGGACTTTTCAAATAGAAAAACATTGATCAAATAGCAGCTTTTGTCTTACTGGGTTATTTTACATTGTACTGATCATGCAAATTTGCAGGTTCAATATACACACCATCCCGGGCTAATGTTACTGCCATTTCAGGTATCTTTTTACTGGTAAATCGTGTTGCCATAAATCAAAGGGTCAGACTCGATTGATTCAGAATCGTGTCTGTTATTATCAGATATACTGATCAATGGCGCGTACTCCATTGTTTTTTTAAATGCAAATTTATTGCGATGTCTTTTTCTTTATTACCTTCTTGTATACCAAAACTGGTAAACCATAGAATACCAGAGCAAAAATAAAAGAAGACAGAACACCATATTCCATTAACAACCAACCAAATATGATTATTCCACTCAATAACCAGGTCAACATTATTACTGCTTTTGGGAGATCTTCAGTCATTATCCTTACCTTTTACTTACAAAAATAATTTCATAGCCATCAGAGTTTTGTCCGACGCATAAAGTGTAAACCAGACATGTCAAATATTGCCCCTTTTTGCTTGTTATTTAATCAGTGCCTGTTCCAGCTTTGGTAACTCTTGTTCAACAACGCTCCATATTACATCTAAATCACCACCAAGAAAATCGTGAACAAGCTTGAATCAGAGACAGACCACGATTCAATCTAATCTTATTTATAATTCGGTCATTCTCCCAAGTCCTGGCTTTTGGTGCAATGGGTGAACTTCAGAGGAAAGGGGCGAACTATAGATGAAAGGTTAAAGGGGATAGGAGAAAGGACTTACAAATTACAGATAATTTCTGGATAATCGTATTATTATTAATATTCCCAACATATGATCGATTTTTCTATTTACATGTACAGTAAAGCAAAGGATCACAGGAAAGTGAAAATAAACAGGGTGGATAAATGGGCCTACTAAGCTACCTATACGTAAGAAAAACAGCCCGTCTTTCCCAATCAACCACATCAGGTATTGGTAAAGATTTGTATGACGACTGGGCTGCCATGACTGAAGAACAAGGCGGTTATTACTCTGCCCTGACCATGTCGAAAAATCTGCATGGTGTCGGCCTTACTTTTCGCTGCAAGGCCAGGGATCAGCAGAAAATAATCTGTCTTTCAATTTCGGAAAAAACGGATAAATACTTTTTCGAGCCTGGTAAAAGATACAAATTACGGCTTCAATTTAAAAACTCGATAGTCCTCTATGCATATATGCATGCATATCAGCAAAGACACGCGACCCTTATTGATATCTCGGATGACTTCATTCATAACATTATTGATAGCGAGAACCTGAAGCTTCAATATCTCGGTGATAACGAAAAAAAAATTACGATGAAATTCTCACTCAAAGGTTCAGCCCTCGCAATTAACGCAACTATTGCCCGGGCTAATGAACATAAAGAAGAGATAAATCCTTAAGGAACCTCTGATCAATTCGTGAACTCGTATCTCACGCCTAAAATATCCAGTTTTTTCGTTGCAAACCTTCGCAATAGCTAGCTATTACGTGCGATTTACGCCTTAAACCTGGATATTTTAGTCGCAATCTACTTCGTCCAGAATTGATCAGAGGTTCCTTAATTTTTCGTCGTGGCGATGTGCATGGATGTAGAAAAAACCAATGGTAACCCCATTGTTTTGTGAGCCCAATTTATCCTATACAATGCCCGCTCACTATTCACATTGCAATCAAACTGTTTGAGGCATTATGACAATTGACCAGATACTGCTGTTTGGATTGCTGTTTTTCGTTTTTGTATTCCTGGTCTGGGGGCGTTGGCGCTACGATCTCGTTGCCTTTGTCGCTCTGATTGCTGCACTGATTCTCGGGATCATACCTAAAGAAGAAGCCTTTTCCGGGTTTGGCCATCCCGCCACTATCATCGTTGCGCTGGTACTGATTATCAGCAAAGGCCTGTCGAACTCCGGTGCCATTGAATTGATCGCCAAACAGGTCAGCCGTTTCGGCGTCACGCTGCAAACACATATCGCCGCGATGGCGGGCATTGCGGCTGCTCTGTCGGCGGTGATGAACAATGTCGCGGCACTGGCCATGTTGATGCCGGTAGACATCCAGGCGGCGATTAAGGCGAAGCGCAGTCCATCGCTGACACTGATGCCCTTATCCTTCGCCTCGATACTCGGTGGCATGATCACCCTGATTGGCACGCCGCCGAACATCATCATTTCTGAGTTTCGGCAGAGTTCGACAGGTGCGAGTTTTAGCATGTTCGATTTCGCGCCGGTTGGACTGGTCTCTGCCACGGTCGGCGTATTATTTGTGACGCTGGTGGGTTGGCGACTGTTGCCCAAAGACCGTGTCAGTTACAATTCTGCGCAGGAACTGCTTGACGCCAGCGGTTACATTGCAGAACTGCATGTGCCTGAAGGATCACCTGCCATCAACAAGCGGGTGCGGGATCTGGATGACACTGCCAATGAAAATGACGTTGCTATCATCGGTCTGGTACGGCGCGGCAAACGCCAGCCGGGTCAGGCAAGACTTGTAGAAATCCGTAAAGGCGATATTCTGGTGGTCGACGCAACACCGGAAGATATGGACAAGTTCGTCGGCGCGCTTAAGCTTGATTATTCAAGCAAGGGTAAAGACAGTAGCCCACTAAGTGACGAAGATATGTCGCTGTGGGAGGTGGTGGTGCCAGAAGGCGCAAGGATAGAGGGCCGTACAGCACAATCTCTGCAACTGCAATACCGGCATGGTGTGACACTGCTCGGTGTATCGCGTCAGGGTAAACAATTCCGTGAACGCGTACGCCATCTTGAAATCAGGGAAGGTGACGTGCTGCTGTTATACGGTGCCAGCGACATGCTGGCAGAGATCAGCTATTGGCTAGGTACCCTGCCGCTGGCAGGTCGAAACACTGACCTGATTAAACGCCACAAGGCATGGCTGGCCGTTGGCCTGTTTGCCACCGCGATCGCAACAGCCAGCTTTGGATTGCTCTACCTGCCGATTGCACTGGCAGCGGTGGTTGCCAGTTACGTTATGTTCAACATCATTCCAGCACGGCATGTTTATGACTCAATCGAGTGGCCGGTCATCGTGCTGCTTGGTTCTATGATCCCGATTGGTGTTGCGCTGGAATCAAGCGGTGGTACGGCACTGATCGCCGATGCCATTACCACACTGTCGGACGGTTACTCACCGGTGGTGGTGCTGACTCTGCTGATGGTCGTCACGATGACTCTTTCTGATGTCATGAACAACACAGCAACAGCCGTTATCGCCGCCCCGATTGCGGTCGACATTGCTAACCGCCTCGGTGTAAACGCCGATCCGTTTCTAATGACCGTCGCCGTGGCCGCCTCCTGTGCCTTCCTGACACCCATCGGACATAAGAACAATACCCTGATTATGGGCCCGGGAGGTTACCGCTTCGGTGACTACTGGCGCATGGGACTGCCGCTGGAAATACTGATTATCGTGGTATCGATTCCGATGATTCTTTGGGTTTGGCCTCTTTAAAAACCAGGACTGAGTCCTGGTTTTTAGACTAAAGATTCGGGATTAAAGATGAAAGAGGAAAGAAAGGTCAAAAAACGTGAACCATTTTTACTTTCATCCCTTATCCTTCGTCCTTCATCTTTTATCTGCCTTCCTCAAATCGCCATTTCCAGATCATCGGTAATAGCCTTAAGGCCTGCCGCTGCGCAGGCTTCGTCGGTCTTACCAGATGGTGCTCCGCTGACACCGATTCCACCAAGGATTGTGCTGCCGGCGGTAATCGGCAGACCGCCGGCAGAGATTATCAGGCCATCGAGTTTTGCTGGTCCGAACGGTGAGGTGAAGCGGGTTTCCAGCTCTGACGTTGGGGCATTAAAGTTCATTGCCGCGTAGGCTTTCTGCTTGCTGACTGGTACAGTAATTGGCATTGCAAGGGTATCCCTTAGTGTTACCTGAGTATGGCCACCACGATCGACGATGGTCACCGCCACGTTCAGGCTTTCTTTGCGGCAGGCGGCAATAGTTGCCTGCGCGGCCTTTATAGCCATATTCATGGCCAGACGCTGAATTGGGAGCATCAGGGGTTCTTCGGCCTGTGCCATGCCACTGGGCAACAGCGCTGCGATAATAAGTATGAGGGTTAATTTTTTCATTAGAGTAATCTCCAGCACGAGTTAGTGAGGCACAACATAGCATGTTATTGGCCCAATTACTGGTTTCCCCTTTCACCTTGAGTCTATTATTATCACCATCATGGGCTTACACATATCCAGCCAGGTCAGCATTCCCGAAAATGAGATAGAACTCAGTGCCATCCGTGCCCAGGGTGCGGGTGGTCAGAACGTCAACAAGGTCTCATCAGCCATCCACCTGCGCTTCGATATCAATGCCTCGTCGCTGCCGCAGTTCTACAGGCAACGACTGCTGGCCTTAAGCGACCAGCGCATTAGTAAAGACGGCGTTATTATTATTAAGGCGCAGCAGTTTCGTACGCAGGAAAAAAACCGTGACGAAGCCCTGCGCCGTCTGGCTGAACTGATTCGCAGTGCTGCGGTCATAAAGAAAAAGCGCAGGGCCACACGACCAACGAAATCCTCACAGCAAAAACGTATGGACAGTAAAACAAAGCGCGGTAGAACAAAAGGCCTGCGCAGGAAGGTGGGCTATGAGGAATAAACTATCCCTAACTATAAAGGGACAGGGTATAGTCTGTATCTGAGAGAAATCTTCACTGCATTTTTTAAAAATAAAATGAGGTACATTTTATGAGCATGACACCTGCAGCATTCAGAGAGCAATTCCCCGGGATTGCCGGGCACTGTGATCCTGGTGGACTGGAAGACCTGCTGGCCGCGATGGAAACGCGAAATGTCCATGCCGGAGATGCCGTGACAACTGATGGTGAATATTGCGATTCACTTTTTCTTGTTATTGACGGAAAGCTTGTTTCCCAGATTACCAGTGAGAAAGAAACCATTCGTCTTGGTGTACATAAAAAAGGGGACTGCTTTGGTGAAGTTAATATTCTTGATCCCGGACCGTCTACAAGTTCTGTAATCGCCACTGGTGACTGTGCACTCCTTGTTCTGACCCATGATGCTTTCCACAAGCTGGACAGACTGCACCCGCAGATGACAGGGAATATTTTACGCATGCTATCCTCAACCATGATTGAGCGTTGTCGCGTTGCTGACAAATTACTGTTCAGCAAATACGCCTATATAGAGGGGATTAAAGACAATGATTCCAGAAAACACCATGGACTCATTGATTGGGGACGCGATCTTTTACAAAAACTGCATGGCCACAAAAAGATACAGCTATGAATATTGATGAATATCTTCAATCTGTTCCTTTATTTAGCGAAATGACCAATGATGAGCTGAAAATATTAGGCCAATCGATGGTGGTTAAAGACTATCCCGATAAATATCTGTTTATATCTGAAGAAGGTAGTGCTGATACCTTCTATGTAATTCTCGAGGGTGAAATTGAAATCACTCACGAAAAAGATACAGAGCGTGGACTGCAACGTGTTTCAACATTGGGAGCGGGTAGTATGATAGGCCTGCATAGTTTGATAGCCCACCATCGCCCTATTGTGTCCTGTCATGCCAAAGGAAAAGTAAAAGCCGCCTTTTTACCGAGTTCGGCATTTAATTTGCTTTTTCAATACAATACCCGCCTGCCGCATCATTTTCAGATGATTGTTGCCAAACAACTGGCAGCCAACTACCGTAATATAGTAAATGAACTGAAAGAAATGATGCTTACAGATGATGCTGCCGAGTAGAGATTTGTAACTGGTTTTCATCTCCTTATGGGTATTCTTGCCGCCAAAAAAAAGCCCCATAAACTCATGGGGCTTTTTCGTACTTCGAGTGAACTAAGTGTTCAGGTCTGTACGTTTACTGCTGTTGGGCCTTTTGCTCCATCTTCAACGTCGAAGGTAACTTCCTGACCTTCTGCGAGTGTACGGAAGCCATCGCTAGCGATAGCAGAAAAATGGACGAAAACGTCCTTAGTGCCATCTGATGGAGTGATAAAGCCGAAGCCTTTGGATTCGTTAAACCATTTAACGGTTCCTGTTGCCATGATAAATACCTCAATAAATAAAAAAATATAGTGTGTTACAAGATCTTACGAGGTAATCAACAGGAGAGTTTGGATCGTACTTCTGACAAAAACCAGGGAGAGTATGTAGCGTGCGCGAGTATACCCTGTTTTTTATAAAGAAAAAAAGACTAAATTCAGATAAAAGATGAAAAATCATTAAAGATTCCCTTCTGCTAATGCTCTTGTATCCTTAGTCCTTTGTCCTTAGTCTTCTTTCAAGCCTTTTCCCCAATGGTGTGAATAACTTCTACATTGAAGTAGATGCCTTCTTCATCAGCCAGTTCATTGACCTCATCCAGGCCCGTGCCGGTTGCGATATCGAGAATATTTTCATCACCAATAAACTACCCCGCAGCAAGCTGACGGGGTATTAAATGTAGGTGCGAATTCATTCGCACAGCGATGCCAATGTTTATGCACATTGTGCGAATGAATTCGCACCTACAGTTTTCGTGGCAAGCCACGGGGAATTATGCCCATAGGGATTTAAATTAAGCAAAGCAGGCAGATGAGAGGCTGCGTTCTCAAAGAATCGCAACGAACCCGTGCCATATTGTTCGCACACTGTGTTAAACACCTGGCGAATAAATTCTTTACGGTTTTTGTCTTCCATGGTGATTCTTTCTTCTGGTGAGTAATTATTATACGCAATTATTTTGGCCCCTTTGTAGAAGCGCCGTTCCTACATTTTCACATACACCTGCGTCAACCAGATCAAATTGGTGTTCTGGTATGCCTTGTCGAAACCCGCTTCAGTAACCCACTTCTCAATCAGTTCCGGGTTATGCACATAAGAGCGAAAATCAGAACGTGCGATTTTCAGTATCAGGGCCATAAGTTCCATCACCACCCGGATATACCAGCGGTTTCTCGGGTAGGTCAGGGCATAAACACGGCGCGTTTTGTTTAACGAGGCATGCACCAGGCCAACAGCATCGGGATAACAGCAAACCACCTTATCAAGTATGGTGATATCAGCAGCAGGCAGTGACTCGTTGATTTCCATGAAGTCACCTTCGACATATTCCGTTCTGTCGGAAAGCTGGCGCTCTTCTGCCCAATGTCGCGCCTCTATGATCATCTTCGATGCCAGATCAACACCAATGGCCGATGATGCCCCTTGCTCCAGCAGGGTCTGGTGTAGATACCCTACGCCACTACCAATCTCAAGAATTGTGGCATCCTGGTATCCAGCCTGTTCCAATCCCTCCATCAACTGCTTCTGTGATGACTCAAACCCCTTTTTTTCAAAACGCTTGCGATAGCGTCCTGCAAAAAAGGAGAAGAAACGGTTAGCTGAATTTGAATGCGGACAACAACAACTCATAATTGATCAGAGGTTCCCTAGATTATTCTATTGTTGATTATGGTACCAGATGAGACAGCGCCAATGTGAATGGGTTCATTACATGTTTGCTGTATAGTTTAAGAAAAATCTGATTAATTTTTAACTAGAGAGGTCGCAGGATTTCTTTTTTTGAGAACCAGCTCCTTTCATGTACCAGCGTGCAAACAAATCTTTCACGCTGGCTTTTACACTTTTTCATCCTCTGTGTTCTTCATATCCCCTGTGGTGAATATTTTTTTGTTTGATACGTTATAATGCGCCACCCTTTTGACGGGCTTCCGTCAATCATTCTCTTTAAGGAACCTCTCTCGTGTACGATTTTATTCCCGGGCAACGCTGCATCAGCAATGCTGAGCTGGAAATGGGACTGGGTACAGTAATGGCCGTTGACGAACGCACGGTCACTATCGTGTTTGTGGCCACTGGCGACACCCGTACTTACTCCCGTCAGACAGCACCATTGTCTCGTGTGGCGTTTACTATTGGTGATTTAATCCGCCGGCATGATGGATCCAAAATAATGGTAACAACCACTCGCGAAGAACAGGGGCTGATTACCTATTGTGGAACTGATGAGGAAGGTAACAGCATCGAGCTGCCCGAGTCTGAACTGGATAACTTTATTCAGCTCAATCGTCCGACTGAGCGCCTGTTTAATAACCAGATTGATCCTGATAAATGGTTTGAACTGCGCTATCTGACCCTGCAACAGCAAAATCGCCTTGCCCACACCGATCTGTTTGGTCTAACCGGCTGTCGAACCAGCCTGATTCCACATCAGTTATACATTGCACATGAAGTCGCCAACCGCTATGCCCCGCGTGTACTGCTGGCCGATGAGGTGGGGCTGGGAAAAACCATCGAGGCGGGTTTGATCCTGCATCATCAGCTACTGACCGGGCGTGCCCAACGTATATTGATCGTGGTACCGGAGTCGCTGGTGTATCAATGGCTGGTGGAGATGCTGCGTCGCTTCAATCTGCACTTCCGCATTTTCGATGAAGAACGCTGCTATGTGGCAACCGATGAGGAAATGCCGGAAAACCTGTTTCATAGTGAGCAGCTGGCCCTGTGCAGCGTCGAATTTCTGATGCAGAACCCGGACATACATGAACAGGCCGTGGCAGGCGAATGGGATCTGCTGGTTGTTGATGAAGCCCATCACCTGGCCTGGTCACCGGATCATGCCAGCGATGAATACCTTATGATCGAACAGCTTGCCACCAGGACGCGCGGCGTGCTGCTATTGACGGCAACGCCCGAGCAACTGGGCAAAGAGAGTCATTTTGCCCGCCTGCGCCTGCTTGATCCGGATCGCTTTCCTGATTTTGAGCATTTTCTTGAAGAAGAAAAAAACTACAGGCCTCTGGCCCGGACTATTAAAGACCTGATCAATGACAAAGCATTAACTGAGGCTGACCAGGAATTAATACACAGCACTTTCAACGAAGGCGATAACCAGTCGTTGCTTGCACAAATTGAAGCCGCTGGCAAAGAAGACCAGGCAGGTAGCAAGGCCCGCACTGAACTGGTCGAACACCTGCTCGACCGCCATGGCACCGGCCGTGTGCTGTACCGGAATACGCGCTCAGCGATAAAAGGCTTTCCGAAAAGGATCGTCCGTCCTGCGCCACTGCCACTGCCGGAAATCTATCGAAATAATGATCATGACGATGCTAATGATAACAATCATTTCGCAGCACGACTTTCACCAGAACTGAGTCTTATTAACAGCAGCGGGAAACCGGACTGGACGCAGCAGGATCCTCGCATAGACTGGCTGATCAAGGTACTGGAAAAACTGCAACCTGCGAGAGTGATTATGATTGCTGCCAGCAGAGATACGGTACTTGATATAGCTCAATATCTGAAAAGGTATTCCGGACTCCATGCTGCCGTATTCCACGAAGGACTTAGCATCGTCGAGCGTGACCGGGCGGCGGCCTACTTTGCTGATGGGGAAGCCGGCAGCCAGGTACTGTTGTGCTCTGAGATCGGCAGCGAGGGCAGAAACTTCCAGTTCGCCCATCACCTGATACTGTTTGATCTGCCGCTAAACCCGGATCTGCTGGAACAACGTATAGGCCGGCTAGACCGCATCGGCCAGACCCGCACTATTTACATCCATGTCCCCTATCTACAGGACTCTGCACAATCAGTGATGTTCCACTGGTATCACGAAAGCCTCAATGCCTTTGAGCAGACCTGCCCGGCCGGCCATTCTGTTTTTGTTCAGGTAGAAGATGCGTTAATAAATGCCTTGCGTCACCCTGCTAGCGACACCACGGATTTAATAAATAATACAAAAACCTTATACAGGGAACTGGCGGCTAACCTGCACGCAGGCCGTGACCGGCTACTTGAATACAATTCATGCCGCCAAAATCTGGCAGAAGAGTTAAAACAACGTGCCGAACAGGCAGACCAGAATGACCCGCTTGCAGGATACATGAGCCGGGTCTTCGACAGCCTGAACATAGATTCAGAAATTCATAGTGAAAACTGTCTGATCATTCGCCCCACAGATGAGATGGTCAACCAGTTGCCCGGCCTGCCGGATGACGGCATGACCATCACATTTAACAGGCAGACTGCACTGAGTTTTGAGGATGCACAATATCTAACCTGGGAGCACCCCCTGGTCCGTACGGCGATGGAGATGATCACCAGCAGCGAAATGGGCAACACCGCCATGACGGCCATCAACAAAACGCACATTAAATCCGGCAGTACATTGCTGGAGTGTATCTACAGCCTGGAAGTGCCGCCAATAAGCAATTTGCAGAGCGATCGCTACCTGCCGCCAACCAGTATCCGGGTGCTGATTGACGAACAGGGTAGAGATCACCAGCAGGATCTGACGCATTCATTCATCGAGGAACACAGGGTACATGTGCCTGCAAAAATGGCTAACAAGATCATTCACGCTAAGGAAAAAACGTTACGTCATTTGTTTAGCAACTGTGAAGATGTTGCAAAAAAACAGACACCGGTAATTCTAAAACAGGCCCATACGCAATCCAGCGAAATACTGACAAAGGAGATTAATCGCCTCAGGGCTCTGCGTCAGATCAATCCGAATATCCGTGATGAAGAAATCGAGTTCTTTGAACAGCAACTGGCGGCTTTGAATGAGGTGCTGGATGCAGCTAGTTTAAGGCTGGATTCGTTAAGGGTACTTATTTCGATATAAATAATTCTTTTTATAAACATTCATACTTCTGAAGGAGTGTCGCTCGGCGCGATTATACAAACTGGAAATGAATCGCACCGAGCGACGAAATACAAACTTACAACAAACAACTAACGACTATCGACTTATAAGTATGCTTGTATTCAAAGACCTATCACTTCGACGCGGTAAAAAGACACTGCTTGAAGATACAAGCTTTTCACTCCCACCGGGGCAGAAGGTCGGCATTACCGGCTCTAATGGTGTAGGTAAATCAAGTTTGTTTTCTCTTATTCTGGGGGAGCTTGAGGCTGATACCGGGTCATTCAGCATGCCTCCTGACTGGGTTATCGCCCATGTTGCGCAGCATACTCCCGGCGGCAACAGCCCTGCGCTGGATTATGTCCTACGGGGTGATAAAGAATTTGTCGAGCTGCAGCAAAAAATTGACCATGTCACGGAAAATGGAGACGGTATGACCCTGGCGGAACTGCATTCACAGATGGACATTATCGACGGTTATACAGCGGAAAGCCGGGCTGCCACCCTGATGCACGGACTGGGTTTCAAAGCGGAAGAAATCAGGCTGCCAATAGAGTCATTTTCCGGTGGCTGGCGCATGCGCCTTAATCTTGCCCAGGCGCTGATGTGCCGCTCTGACCTGTTGCTGCTGGATGAACCGACCAATCATCTCGACCTGGATGCGGTGATCTGGCTGCAGACCTGGCTTAGTCGTTATGCCGGCACACTGTTGCTGATCTCGCATGACCGTGAGTTTCTAGATTCGTTTATCACCCTGATCGCCAATATTGAACATCAGCGGATCACACTGTATACCGGTCATTACTCAGCATTTGAGAAAACGCGTGCCGAACAGCTGGCGCAGCAACAGGCTGCACATGTTAAACAGCAGAAAGAGATAGCCCACATTGAAAGTTTCGTGCGTCGCTTCGGTGCCAAAGCCAGTAAAGCGAAACAGGCACAAAGCCGGGTTAAAGCGCTGGAGCGCATGCAGCTTATCGCCGCTGCCCATGTTGATTCACCGTTTCATTTCAGTTTCCGTGAACCGGAAAAGCTGCCCGAGCGTCTGTTCGACAGCCGCGAGGTTGAACTGGGCTATGATGACACGGCTCTGTTAAAAAATGTCGGTGTCCATCTACATGCTGGTGACCGTATTGGTTTAATCGGTCCGAATGGCGCTGGCAAATCCACCTTGATCAAATTTCTGGCCGGCGAGCTGAAATCACTGTCTGGCGAGAGTTGGCAGGCACAATACCTGAGAATTGGTTATTTCGCCCAGCACCAGCTGGAACAACTGGATGCCGAACAATCTGCTTTGCAACATCTACGGCTGCTGGACAAAAAAATGCGGGAATCAGACCTACGGGGGTATCTTGGCAATTTTGGCTTTATCGGTGATCGTGTAGAGGAACCCATAGCCCCCTTCTCCGGCGGCGAAAAGGCACGGCTGGTACTGGCATTGCTGATTTTCCAGAAACCCAATCTGCTACTGCTTGATGAGCCAACCAACCATCTTGACCTGGAAATGCGTCACGCCCTGTCTATGGCCTTACAGGAATTTAGCGGCGCCATGGTTATCGTCTCGCATGACCGTCATTTACTAAAGTCTGTGACCGACCAGCTAATACTCGTTGAGCACGGCAAAGTCGAGCCCTTTGATGGTGATCTCGATGACTATGCCAATCGCCTACAGGCCCCGTCAGAAAAAACCAGAGCTGGACCTGTTGTTGAAAATAGCCCGAGCAAAAAAGAAGCTCGCCGTCTTGAAGCCGATAAAAGGAAGAGGCTGCAGCCACTTAAAAAAAGTATTGATCGACTGGAAAAAAAGATTGAAGAACATAATAAGCAATTAGAAACTATTGAGCAGCAGCTTACCGAACCCAAACTTTATAATGAAGAAAACGCAGAAAAAATAACCTCTCTTTTACAGGACAAGGCTTATCTGGCGAAGGATATTTCAGAACTTGAAGAACAGTGGATGGAATCTGTGGATAAATATGAAATAGCGAGAAAGGCTTGAGGAGGAAGGGAGAAGAGAGAAAGGAGAAAGTAATAAATGAAATATAAAAGAGAACCCGATTTCCCTTTTTGTCTCAGCTGGTGTATTTATAATGAAAGAAAACCTGTGGGATTTTAGAGGAGGTGTTCTGGTGACTGATCAAAGGCATTTTTTTGCAGTTGAGAAACGAAGGAGGCGCCGATGGGAACTTGTTTTTTACCTGCGCATATTCGACCAGGCGGATGGGTCGTTACTGGGCCATGTCGTCGATATCTCGGCAGATGGTCTGATGCTGCTCAGTGAATACCCGATTGGACTCAACAAAGACTTCGATCTGGGTCTTGAAATGCCAGGTTCAGGAACTAAAAAACGCATGAAGATTACTCTTAAAGCACATAGCATCTGGCAGTCTAACGATGCCAACCCTGATTTAATCGATACCGGCTTTCAGCTAATCAATCCTGAAAAATCCTCTATTGATGCCATAACGAAGCTTATTCGGGAATTGCAGTTTTGATAGAATAAAGGTTAAGGAAGAAAGGGGAAAGGCCAAAACCAGGATCAAAATCGGATTCAAATCACTCCTCGGCCGGCAACAACGTCCAGTATGGGAGCCCATCCTTTTTCAGCGTCTTCATGTTCGGCCGCATAGCAGCAGCTTCACCATCAGACAACAAACGACCTATATCAATCCTGACATTATCATTATAGATATGGTACAGGTGCCCGGTCACTTCACGGCCACCAGATATGCTGACATCAATGGTATCCATGCCTTTCAGTACCAGCAGATTCTCACCGGCCTCACCCAGCCGGGGGGAACCATGTACTTCGCTAGATAAACGTAAAGGCTGGTCATTTTCAGATGAATAGAGACTGATACGATGAGCAATTTTTTTCAGATCAGGGAAAACTGAACGGAAATAATCAGCATCAATATCCGGCGCCAGCAGCACCAGTTCATTAATCTTCTTGCTGTCATCCTCACGAGCTATCAGCTGAAGCACCCGGACGGTACCCCTGGCTCCCAGGCTATGGGCAACAATATTCAGGCGTTTTGACCCGTAAATAGTCATCAACTTTCGAATTACAGTCTCAAGTGACTGCTGGCTCCATTCGATATCCGCTTCATCGCGCGTATAGCTTACCAACGCTCCATCCGAGGGCCAGCTGAACAACAGCAATCGGGAGTGCTCATCAAGTGTCTGCTGAAAAACAGCAGAGCGGCTGCAGCCCTGAACAAAATTAATGTTATAACCATGCACAAAGAGGACGACCTTGTTCGTCCCAGATGCTTCGGCAGCCTGTTCAAAGGCCTGCCAGAATTTTTCCTCAGGAAACTCTTTTATCGTCTCCACCGCTTTATTCATGTCATAGACATAAAAAGGCAGGTGCGAGGTAAGGCTCCGATATCCCGTTGGACTGATCTTTACTTCACATAGCCCGGTGTGGGGGCTGTCTCGCAGATCACCGTAGTAGTCGTCTACGGTTTGTTTACCGGTGTGATTACGCAGCGTGTAATAGAGGACCGTTTCGGTTGATGAATTTTTCGAGTTGAGGATTCGTGCTTCACTTTGCCCGCTGTCATCTGATCTTGCGACCTGTATGACAAACAATACAAGAAGCACCAGAATAAAAAGCAGGCGTGGTGGACATAATAACGACTTCAAAGCTGTAATGAAATCATGCCAGGCTGAAAAAATTTCAGTGCGATGCTGGCTGTTATGATTCATGATATTGTAGGTCCGAATTCATTCGGGCAACGAGGCCAAACAAAACCTTTTTGTGCGAATGAATTCGCACCTACAGACCAATATTCCGGGTTATTCCTGGCTACCACTCTGACCATCGCTGCCTTCTTTCTGCAGCGGTTTACGCAGCTTCAAATTCAATTCCTGTAGCTGGGCCGTATCCACTTCATTAGGTGAAGAAGTCATCAGACAGGCCGCTTTCTGGGTTTTTGGAAAGGCGATGACATCACGAATAGAGCTGGCACCCGCCATCATCGCGGTAATGCGATCGATACCAAAGGCAATACCACCGTGTGGTGGCGCACCAAACTTCAGTGCATTGAGCAGGAAGCCAAACTTCTCATTTGCCTCTTCATTGTCAATACCCAACGCGGCAAAAACCTTTTCCTGTACGTCCTTCTTATGAATACGTATTGAACCACCACCAATTTCAGAACCGTTAAGCACCATGTCGTAGGAACGAGACAAGGCCGTCGCTGGATCGATCTCACCATCGGTTACCATTGGTGAAGTGAATGGATGATGCAAAGAAACGTTGCGTGCGGCTTTGGTATCATATTCAAACATCGGGAAGTCGATTACCCACAGCGGCTGCCACTCACCTTCAACCATTCCGAGGTCATGGCCAAGTTTTTCACGCAGCGCGCCTAAGGCATCATTCACTACTTTGGCTGAATCCGCGCCAAAGAACAGCAGGTCTCCGTCTTCCGCAGCGGTACGTTCCAGGATTGCAGTGATCACCTCGTCCGGCAGGAACTTGAGTATTGGTGACTGCAGACCTTCACGTCCCTTTGCTACCTCATTCACTTTCACATAAGCAAGACCACGCGCACCATAGAGACCGACGAACTCGGTGTAGGCATCAATCTTCGCACGTGACAGGCTGTTGCCACCCGGCACCCTCATAACCGCCACCCGACCATCGCTGGCCTTTGCCGGCGTGGAGAATACTTTAAATTCAACGTCCTGCATCATGTCTCCCAGATCCACCAGTTCCAGCGGAATACGCAGATCCGGCCGATCACTGCCGAAGCGTGACATTGCTTCATGCCAGCTCATCTGTGGGAAGGGATTCGGTAACTCAACATGCTGGATCTCGGCAAACAGATTCCGTATCATATCTTCCATCATATTCATGACGTCAAACTGGTCTATAAAGGACATTTCAATATCCAGCTGGGTAAACTCGGGCTGACGATCCGCGCGAAGATCTTCATCACGGAAACAACGGGCGATCTGATAATAGCGCTCGTAGCCGGACACCATCAACAGCTGTTTAAATAACTGCGGTGACTGAGGCAAAGCAAAGAACTCACCGGGGTAGGTACGACTGGGTACCAGATAATCCCGCGCACCTTCCGGTGTCGAGCGGGTCAGTATCGGTGTTTCAATCTCGATGAAATCCCTGTTTTCCAGGTAGCTGCGCAAGGAGCGTACTATTGCGTGACGTAAACGCATGTTTTTCTGCATGTGATCACGACGCAGATCAAGAAAACGATGGCGCAGACGTACCGACTCAGTGATATCGTCATCATCAATCTGAAACGGTAGCGGCTCGCAGCTGTTCAGTACTTCCAGTTCAGTGGTATAGACTTCAATTTTGCCCGTTGGAATATTCAGATTAACTGTGCCTTCAGGACGGTGGCGCACACGCCCTTTTACACGCAATACATATTCATTGCGCACGTGCTCGGCCTGTTCAAAGGCAGCGACCTCATCTGGATCGAACACAACCTGGACAATGCCGGTACGGTCACGCAGGTCAATAAATATAACCCCACCATGATCACGCCGGCGGTTGACCCAGCCGCATAATTCAACCGTGTCGTCTATGTGTTTTTCTGTGACTTCGCCACAGTTGTGTGTACGCATCATTTCAATATTGCCTGTCTGCTGAAGGAATAACAAAACCGCTGACTCGTTAGAATCAGCGGCCTGATATTTTTAATGAAACATTAGAAAGCGTCTATTTTGACCCAGCCCCACTTGCGCTTGAAGCCACCTTTTTTTCCGGCTTTGCTACCTTTTTCTCCGGCTTTTTTCCTGAATTCTTGAAATCAGTCTCATACCACCCAGTTCCTTTCAAATGAAAAGCCGAAGCAGAAATCATCTTTTTCAATGCCTGCTTCTTACACTTCGGGCACTCAGTCAGTGGGTCATCGGAAAATTTCTGGATAACCTCTAGCTGATGACCACATTCCTCACATTTGTATTCATAGATTGGCATGTGTCTGTTCTCTCTGGGCTTTTGCCGGGTATTTATGCTTGATATGGTGACTTTTTTACCCTTTTTCAAGGATAAGTAGTTAATTATATATGGAAATTGGGGTTAACGCATCAGGGTTCTGGTTTTTGTGCTGGCGCACGGCTAATTTGTGTCCTTTCTGGCTAGTTCTTTCTTTTTTATTCATTTTCCTGAATTGACACGAGCTTTTCGTCCTTCATGGACGAGTTCATTTCTTTTCTACGGACAAAAGAAACCGAACCAAAGAAAAGCCGCCCCGTTGTGTTGGCCTGCGGCTGCTCTGCGCGCTTCAGTCTGAACCGGGCGCGGTGAACTCGGGCTTCGCCCTCAGACATGCACCGCACTTATCCGGCTCAGCCTTCCAGTGCTCGACAACCCAAAAGGGGACTAAAATCAGGGGAAAGAGGAAAGGTTAAAGGGGAAAGGAAGATCAAGGGTAACAACCATATCCTGAAAAAAATGGTGTAGGAGCGTCGCTCGGCGCGATTGTTACGGGATGGCACAATGTGAAAATAAATCGCGCCGAGACGGCGCTCCTATCAATGTGCTTTTGGTTCTGGTGTTGATCTTTGGTCCCGTTCAGGCTTGCCGAGCAACTGTGTTCGAAATCAATCTTTTCTAGACAGAAGCTGCAGTATTGGGCTCTGCAGAATTAAGTGTGGGCAATATGGATAATTTAATATAGAATAGTAATAGGTACTACTTAGTAATAACGAGGGCTTCACTATGGCTACATCGGTTAAACTTGATGATGAGTTGAAAAATCGTATTCAGCGCCTTGCTGATACGCAACATCGCTCGGCTCACTGGGTCATGCGCGAAGCTATCCGTGATTACGTTGAGCGTGAAGAAGCAAGAGAAAGCTTTAAACAGGAGGCTTTGGCATCCTGGACTGCATATCAGGAAACTGGGCTACACCTAACCAGCCAGCAAACACGCGATTGGCTTATTACGTGGGGGACAGATAAAGAAACGGAAATTCCCGAGTGCCACGAGTAATTTTCACTCTAGGGGCAGCGAAAGGATTAGAGCGCTGTAGATTATTTCTGGTAGAAAAAAATCCCCGGGCGAGCAAACGAGCCGGTCAAGTAATAGAGCGTGTATTCACATTATTGGAAACGAGTCCAGATATTGGCAGGCCGCTCAATAATCTGCCGGAACTACGCGAACTAACCATCACATTTGGAGATACTGGTTATGTGGCGCTCTATCGCCACGAACAAGTATCCGACACGGTGTATATCCTTGCTTTCCGCCACCAGAAAGAAGCGGGCTATTAATTATAAGATTTTACACTGCCCTTCAGGCGGATGGGCAGCATCACGAACGATGGGTTTACCATCATGTGACGAACCGGGGCCACATTCGCAACGCAATTTTCCATGGAGCTGCATCTACAAATATATTTCTGATGGATTGGTACGCGGAGATAAGGAAGTAAAAGCATTAGAAAAGCAACTTTACATTGTAAAATAGGCTTGACCTTGACCCGTTATCCTTCCCCCACTTATACCCGCCGCATCTACGTCCGCAGCTTCCGTGCAAGTATCGGGCTTTGAAGATAATGGCCTTCTTACCCACTGCGACCGCCTAATATGCGATTTCTGTTCGTCAGGTCAGTGTTTTGCCTTCGGCTTTCTTCAGATTCCACCTCACGATAGACACCCTTGCCGTTTGGCTAATCGTTCCCCTTGCCGGGTCGATAGTGGACTTTCATCACCAAGTCATCCGACCGCCACCACACGTATCGGAACAGCACCGTAAGGCGCTACGCGCCATACTTGGCGCACCAATAAAAAACCCGCCGAAGCGGGTTTAGCAGGAGCTATGCAGATTTCCTTCTTCGGGCAAATCCCAGACCAGCAAGGCCGATACCAAAGAGTGCGAGGGTGGCGGGTTCTGGAACAGCTGGAACAGGAGCAGTTAGCAGGTAATTCACTTGATTCTGATAAAGCTGAACTTCGTCCGCGTAGCTAAGTGTGTTACCCAAAAATCCGTTGATGATCGTCGACCCACCGTTACCAATAACTATGCCAGCATTTCCATCTTCAAAACTTGCCGCAACTACACTTCCAGTGTCTGGAAAAAAGCTACGAGAGTAAATGCCATATGTTGGATTAGTAAGGCTTAATATAGATGAACTTAAACCAGACGAAAACAATGATGTCAAAGTCAAAGTTCCCTGATTGGTATTTGCCTGAATAACATCAAATGCAGCATCAGCTTCCGTGAGCCAGTGGCCAAATATTGCGGCATCACCACCAGCAACATAACTACTCAAAGCGGCAGATCCTGTTGAGTGGCCGCTAGCATCGAATTGGGTAACAACGAGGTCCCAAGAGGTAGCTAGCTGGGTTACAAAGTCAGTGTCATTATTCACCCTTGTTACACTGAGTCCCAAACCACTTAAAGCGTCACCCCATGTGTCAATACCTGAATACTCATAGTCATCATATAGAAGTATGGCTGCGTTAGCCGTATTCAAACCCGCTAGTAGAACTACCAGGCCCAGCAGAAACTTTAATCTTATTCTCTTAAACATTCTTCTTTACTCCCTAAATTATCAGAACAGAATTTGTGTATATTATGTGTATGTGTAATATTGAAAGCAATATCCATGCCACCATCTAATTTCAATGACTTATAACTACTTAATTTAAGAAGTGTAAAATATTCTGACAATTTTGTTGCGTGTATTACGGTAATCACTTTGCTAAGTAGGACGACTGCTAGATGAGTTCAGCGATTCCTGAATGTCTCTTGTGGGTCGAAGGACTAAACCGCTCTCGCGGTAACCCTCCATCAAGTTAATCGCCATTCGATAACATAAGGGCACCTCTATTTAGTGCACTTTATGTTCATTTATCCGGAATGATTCTCATTCCTTGTTTAAATCTATTTCACAGGGATATTTTGTCGAGATAACCCCGGTTTTTTGCTCAATTCTTATCGTTTTCCACTTGTTTCTGTTTTCAAGACACACTCATCCTCTCAAGATAACAGAATCGTCTCATGTTATAGACCAGATTCATCATGCCAATCTCTGTTCTTGCACGAACTCGGCCAATCGAACGGATAGCCTTTTTTCGCAAGTTGCTTTGTGCACCAAAAACATGTTCTACACGGCACCGTGTTTTTGAACGGGTATGGTTTCCCTGCTTCTCCCAGTTCGTCAGCTTCTTATTCTTGCAGCCTTTTCGTTGAACCTTGCTACGATAACCTGCCTTCTTAAGACTCGCCTCTTGCTCCGTTGAACGATAAGCACTGTCTGCCCAAACATCTTTGTTGCTATTGCCTTCATCTAACAGTTCATCAAAAACATTCGAGTCATGAACATTCGAGTCATGAACATTGGCCTCGGTAACGTCATAGTCGCGTATCAGCTTATGACCATTATCAATCGATATATGGTTCTTGTAACCATAGCTGTGTTTACCGTTCTTTTGCGTCCAGCGGGCATCCGTGTCCTTTTGCCTGCGCTTGTGACTATCCCAGTCCTCTGGAACATCATTTTCTTTGATCTGTTTGTTTTCTTCCCGGGTGTTTCGCTGAATGGGCACCTGGATTAATGAGGCATCAATGATCTGTCCTTTACGAGCAAGGTATCCTGCCTGGTTCAGTTGTGCAGTAAAAGCCTTAAACAAATCATCAAGAAGTGTTAATTCGGACAACCGATTTCTAAAAGCCCAGAAGGTCTTCGCATCGGGCGAACGCTGATGATTGTTCAACCCCAGGAATCTTTGAAAACTACGCCGGTCTTCAACCTGAAATTCAAGTTGGTCATCACTAAGACCGTACAAACTTTGTATCACGAGACCTTTAAATATCATCACCACATCTTTACGCGGGGCACCCAATTTACTCTTACGTTTCGTTTGCTGTGCTTTATCAAGTAAAGGTCTAAAAGCTTCCCAGTCAATGGCTTTGTCAAGTTCAAGTAAGGGATTGCCTAACTTGTCCAGGCGGATGTCCTGGGCGTCAAATAAGGAGCCAAATATGTCTCGGGTCATTCGAAATCCTCTGCAAGTTGGTTGAAGTTTGTAGCTTGGTATTTTAGCATTTATGTGACTAAATAGAGATGCCCATAAAGGTTTCAACTTACCCGTGTCAGCCGGGTCTAAATCTATGCTGAGTATTGAGGCATGTTGCCTCAGCTCATTCATAGGAGAAGACTCATGACACAGATAAAAGAACCCATCAGCCCGTTACGTCAACGCATGATTGAAGACATGTCGTTACGCAAGCTGGCACCCAAGACCCAATCCGGTTATATCCGGGTGGTTAAGAACTTCACCCATTACATCGGCCGTCCGCCGGATACCGCAAGCGCAGAAGACCTACGTCATTATCAGCTACATTTGAGTATCCCGGGTCGGACCATCACAGGCCGTTGATATTTAATACTATTTCGACATTAATCAGTCAACATTTTGGCTTAGAAGGTTCTTTTTGGTACCAAAATGGGCGGTGTAAGCACATGTCCGCTCCTTGATCTGGTACAGGTCCGCACTCTGGTGGACAGATCGCCCTTTAGTCTTGATGCTCATTTGTTCTATTACGTTCTTGACAAAAGTCTGGCTACCCACTGCCACACTCTTACTCCAGATCTTCTGGCGCTGGCCATCGTTCTTGCTCAGTGTTTCGTTAATCCATTTTTGATGGTGGACTTGCAGGCGTAATTCATCTTTCAGCCCCAGCAGCAATGCCAGGGCAACCCTGTCGATGATGCGGTAGCGCTTTGGCGGCGACTGGATCTCGTGGTAACCACTGTGTTTCCACTCGCCGGGATGTGTGACTACACCCGCGCGCACCATATTCATGTCAACATAGATAAGACACCTTGCCAGGTATTCATCTGTATCCATGGCAGTAGCAAAATAACGATCTTCCCAGTAGGCCCCCTTTCGCTGTTTGCGCTGGTTGTATTCCTGTGCGGTACGCCCCGCAATGAGCTGCATGCTTCTGGAAATAACATTATCGCCCGTATCCATTATTACGAGCAGATGGATATGGTTCGACGTGACAATATAGTTCAACACACAAAACCCATAGCGCTTCTTCGCCTGGAATAACCAGTAGCACCATCGTTCACGGTCACGGCTAAACTTCAGAAGAAATTCCCATTTATGACAACGGCGTGTGATATGCCAGACGTGGCATGGTAGTGAGTGGCGATTGGCTCTTGGCATAACACTTCATCCTTAAAGTTGTTATTTTGTAAGGGGAATGGGCCTTTTAAGGCATGAAACGGGCCAATTCTAGCTCCATTATTCTATCTTATCAATGAGCTGGCTTGGTCTGACCCCAATGGTCTTTATTTTAGTAGTGTGCTGGCGCACGGCTGGAGGTTGTCCTTTTGGGTGTGTTTTCTTTTTTTATTTGATTTCTTGAATTGTTATGCGCTTTTCGTCCTTCATGGACGAGTTCATTTCTTTTCTACGGACAAAAGAAACGAACCAAAGAAAAGCCGCCCCATTGTGTTGGCCTGCGGCTGCTCTGCGCGCTTCAGCCTGAACCGGGCGCGGTGAACTCGGGCTTCGCCCTCAGACATGCACCGCGCTTAACCGGCCCAGACTTCCAGTACTCGACAACCCAAAAGGGGATGAACATCAAAATCGGTGCTAAGGCCCTTACCAATGGTAATTTGAACAGCTGCTTCCGGCCAAGATAAGTTGTCAGGTGTGTACTAACTCCGTCCAGACTGACGCTGCTAAACCGGCAACCCGGTGTTTACTCGATCCCTGCCGGGAAACCCCAAATCAAATCCCCATAGCACGATGTTCTACACCAGCCGCATGGCTTCCCCCCGCGGTTTCCTCCCTCGAGGTTTGTCAGACGCCTGCCCGTTGAGTGCGTGATGCGCTGACAGGCCGGTGGTTGGGGGCAGGCATCTTACAACCCTTAACAACTGCGGACGTTTGATAACGCCTTGCACACCGGCAGCATAAAGCAGAGCGACGAGGAACGGCGCTTTTTGCCGTCCGAGTGGATTTGTCTTGTTATGTGTATTTATCAAGTGCATTGGTGTTTTGTTATTACTGACAAATTGCTGGACAATTTTTACCCCCGCCATATCCAGAATAGCAAGGGCCACCATAGCCGTCATAACATGACCCACCATAGCCACTGTACGCACCACCACCATATCCCTTATTAGCACCACCACCATACCCTTCATATTTAGGTCCTCCATATCCTTTATATTCAGGACCACCGTAGCCCTTATATTTGGGGCCTCCGTATCCTTTATACCTAGGGCCACCGTATCCTTTATATGCACCACCACCGTAACCTTTATACTCGGATCCACCGTATCCATCGTAACAAGGGCCGCCGTAGCCTGCATAACCTTTGCATTCTGCAAGCGCAGAATTGAAGTAAAAAATAGACAAAACGAGTATTAGCGTTTTCATTTTAACTTACCTCCAAGGCGCTCAATAATGGGCATAGTAGAAGTTATGCAGACTTATTTCTTCGAGCAAATACCAAACCAACAAGGCCAAGACCAAATAGTGCAAGGGTAACGGGTTCTGGAACAACTGTTACGTATGTACGAAATGAAGCATCTGCTCCGTAATTTCTAAAAAATTGCCATTGGCCAAAATTGACCCACAGCTCCCCACCCAAATACTGATCACTATTATCATTTTGATAAATATAAGCACTATTACCAAAATTCCCTGTTACGCTTGTATTTATAAATATATAAAAAGTTGTTCTCCAAAAGAAACTGATATATCTGATAAATCAAAACCAATCCAAGTAAGCGGTTGCTGATTAATTAATGAACCTGTTTCATAAAATAAATAATTTGATTCAAAATTATCTAGAGGGGCCCCATTCTCAGAACTTCTAGTTAATCCAATTCCATAAGACCTCGTTTCGCTTCCGTGCCCACTCAATTCAACTTCTAGTCTTGATAAATACCCATCAATGCCAACTGTAAATGATTGTGCTCCAGGAATCACAAGACCGACAGTAGTATTACCCTCAACTTCTTGATCAAGAATTGGCATGCTGAATGAACTCAATGGAAAAAGAAGTATAGCCAAAATTGAACCTATTGATCTATAATTTTTAGTAAATTTCAATTTTTTCTCCCCTCTAAAAAGTTTGTTTTAAACAACACAATAAATACTGTTTGAATAGTCAGCATAAATCATGCCACCAAATAACTTCAATGATTTATGGACACTCATTCTATGAAGTGTAAAGTATACTGACAGTTCAGCGGTCCTTGAAGGTCTCAGTAGGGTCGATAGCGGCTGTCTGCGACTGAAGCCTGTGAAAAGCAGTTTCGTGCTGTATGAATTGGCGCTTACCGGCCATATGTGGGCATTTAATATCAAGTTATGACAGGAACTCCTAACAATTTAATAACTTCAACAAGAAGGTCTTGGCTTTACAAATGAGTGATACGTTTGAATCAACATACTCTATTTCGACGCCTAATTCTTCAATCACCTGTATTATCAACGATGAATTGATACCCTTTCCTGTTGGTAAGAAATAACTAGTTTCTTCAATATAACTTTCACCATCCTCAATTTTCACAACCTGCGCTGGCATCAAATGCGTTTCCTGATTAGCAACCATAATTCCTGCAATATAAAAATTCTTGTTTTGAGTGTGTGCAATTACTGGCGCACCACTAGCACCCTGTAATGCAGGAAATGATGTGTTAAAGCACTGTGTTTTGACTTTTTCCGGATACTCGCTTTCGATATACCGCATTATGTTACCTTTGTGGGCGAATGGCTCAATTTTAATATGCTTGCCTCCTCCACGCTTTCTTTCAATTGATATTTGACTATATTCATAACAGTAAACATCTGCATTAAGAGCAGGCTGCTGCTTAGCAAACTGTAATGGAATAGCACCTTCAATAGGTGCAATTTTGCAAATTGCAATATCATAGTCTTTGGATGCTACTATTTCCGAGATAGCCCAAATTTCAACACGCTTACCGGAGTTAAAAAGAAATGCATATTTAGCGAATTCATCCCGCTCACCAAGTTCAAATATATGTTTGGCTGTGAGAATGTGTAGATTATTACTGGTTCCAATAAAGCAACCTGTTCCTAAAATCTCTTGTATAGGGTCATGTTCCGAGGCAATAACAATCGGAACTATTGCTTTTTCTGGCTGAAAAGTATCCATATTATCTATTTATCGTGAATGATGATTTCGCTGCGTATTCTGCTGAACGTGAACACCTATTCTGGTGATCGTGAACACCTGGTTATTCCACGTATTGGCTTAGGTTCATTTTACCCTCAAGTGTTCACGATCAGTCAACAATTGACTGTAATTTCCGCATAGATTCTCCTTTTAGTTTGATTCGATGCAAAACCAACGGGGTCACCCATTAGCCCGCCCCGGTCAATAGGCAAAGTTTAACTCTGCCGATAACAGCATAAATCTTCATCTTCATCCATCAACGTTACGCACATCGCATCCGTTATGTCATCGTCTTTGGCATCAGATCGAAACGATCCGCACCAGTCACCCATCTGGATCAAGGCGAAACCCAAAACTTTTCAGTTCAGCCCCTGGTACCTCGGTACCCCACACAATCTTCGGTACCAAACCGTGTCCAAAAATTAATCACAGAATCGATGGTTCAGCCTTGGCTGTCCAGACCCAGTACAGCTCACGGTTTGGGCGAAACGTAAATATTGATGGTCGGCTGAGACGTCCAATCAGACTCTATGGTTGTACCAGACCCCGTTCTGGTTCATCTCAGCCGCCCAAACTTAACCCGGAAACATCCGTCTGGCATCATAGGGTACCTGATGTTTAAGCATCATCCAGGTGGCTCTTGCCAATTTTCGGGCGACGGCCCGAATGGCAATAATGCCATTTGTCTTGGCCTTTTTTCGTTCATAGAAACGCTGTGCCAATGGCTCAAATCGTACTGCAAAATGTGCCGCTTCGGAGAAGGCCCAGGAAAGATATTTATTACCCGCTTTGGCATTGCCTTCACCTTTCTTTTTCCCATTACTGGTGCGTGTACTGTCCACACAACGGCAATACGATGCAAAGTTGCCCGCACCCGCAAAGCGATGGATATCGCCGGTTTCCAGCATGATGGTCAGGCCGAGTATTTTTCCAATACCGGTGATTGTTTGTAGTATTTTAAAGACGTCTGTCAACTTCACCGCCTGATGTGCAGACGCCTCCAGAACATCAATTTCTCTCTGGGCGGCCTGATAAACGGCCAACCCCGCGCATACGGCCTGAAGTGTGTAACCATCCACGTGTGGCGGGACAAACTCAGGTTTGCGTAGTTTCTCCGAGCTAATTCGAATTCCCGTTGATCGCCATATCTGGCTTTGCACACTAATCAGTTGCGTACTGGCTGTTCTGACCAACGACAGCCTTCGTCGTAGCATGTCTCTAATCGCTCTTTGTTCTTTGGGGTAGATGTAGCCTGTGGGCAAGATACCCAGTCGCATGAGGTGCGCAAGGTGAAAGGCGTCTTGATGATCACCGCTGTATTTCAGGCCATCGTATTGCTTGACTGCTGCCGTATTAACCAGCTGTAGATTGTAGCCCTGTTCTTGTAATCCATCGACTAACCAGTACCAATTGAAAGTCGATTCCACTGCGATCCCGCGCAAGGTCCTACGGTAAGGACGTAGTGTTTCGAGTGTCAGTGATAAATCATTGTTTAACCGCTTTTCAAACACTCGCTTGTCCTCTTCGTCGATGATAACCACAACATGATTATTTGAATGTAAATCAATTCCGCAGTAATGTGACATGTCAGTCTCCTCTTCGTTTGTGAGCAGCCAGTTTAACAACTGGCTGCGAGGAGGCTGGCTAGAGGATTATCAGACTCGATTGATCATGAGGAATTAGAATCAATTCGTAATGCCACCAATAATTCCTGGGTGTCTGGTAATGATTATTTCAAAAAAGAAATTGAACGTTTACTTAATCGTAGAACGGGGCAACTTCCCACTGGTGGTGACAGACGAAGTGAAAAATTTAAGAATCGTCATTGATTCGTTTTCTATCGAGTCTGACCCCGTTGGTTTGGACCCCGTTGGTTTGGAGTGTTATATTACTTCCCAAGCCTTCAACTCAACCTCAATAGCATTGATGTACTTTAAACAATCGTTTTTCTCGACAAGAATTGCACCATGAGCTAGGTCATTTCGAGCCTCTCGACCCTTATCAAGTGTATTGTAATCCTGCCATGTGAGAGTAATTTTTGAAACTTTCATCATGTAACCCAACTTATCACTTTTCTTGGCAATAACTTCTTCATTTTGTAGTTGGGATAACACCTGACCCAGAACAGAATAGGCGAGAATAAGTAGGAGATTATATGACTCTTCAGGACGATCCTCATACATAATCATGCCACCTGCTAAATATAGTTTTGAACTTATCCTACTCTCAAGTTCACGAACCACTGCCCAATCTTGGCCAATAGTTCTCTTTATTTTCTTATCTCTTATCACGAATCGTAGTAGGCGTTTAATAACGGGCTTAGGAGGAGCTATGAGGACTTCTTTCTTCGGGCAAATCCCAGAGACCAGCAAGGCCAATGCCGAATAGTGCAAGGGTCGCGGGTTCGGGGACAACCTCTATACTATCAATTGTGCCACTGAGTTGAAGACTGTTCCTAAAAGAACCAAACAACAATCTGTATGAATACAGGGAAGCATCAAAAGGAACAAAATCTGGAAGGCCTATCCCGTCTAGCTCATCAGAACCCAATACCGCAGCAAAAGCCGTGGTCACCCAAATATCATCTAAGCTGCCCGTGCTTGGTGAAAAACCACCAAACTTCACAACACTATAGGCCTCTTCGCGATAGAAGGGAGATGTCGGTAGTACATCACGAACTTGAATATACCCCAGACTTAGACTCGACCATGAAAAATTCCCCACCGATAAATCAAACTCATTTACCACATAATAGCGACCATAAGCCAAATTGTCAGGAAGCACATCCACTGGATTCGTTGTGTCATAAGTATATCTGCCAAATATTCTGTCTCATAAGCTGAAGCTAGATTCTAGGCCAGACTCTATAAATGATGCTGCGCCCCTGAACTCTACTGCTATCAGATTGGCCATGCTAGGAGTAGACAGTATCAGGGCAAATAAGCCCGCGATATTCTGAGGCCGAAGATGCCCTATAGCTAATTTTTTAATTATAATTGTATTCCAATATTTCATTATGGAGCCTCTGATTATGGAGCCTCTGATTAATAATTCTTTGTATCTTAGACCGTGTCTTTACTATTGAGTGAGCCTGAACAGTGGCCTTCCGACTAATACAAAAGCAACATCCATGCCACTATGCAATTACAATGACTTACGACACATAATGCTAAGTAGTAATACTTTGTCCGTAAAATATTCTGACACTTTTATTGAATATACTACGAAGCCGATCAATTTGCGCTGTTAGATGAGTTCAGCGATTCCTAGAAGTCTCTTGTGGGTCGACAGCAGTCAATTCAGGACACCGGTTTTGACTTCCTTTCCCCTTTTGTGTCGTCGAGCACTGGAAGGCTGGGCCGGATAAGCGCGGTGCCTGTCTGAGGGCGAAGCCCGAGTTCACCGTGCCCGGTCCAGACTGAAGCGCGCAGAGCAGCCGTAGGCCAACACATCGGGGCGGCTTTTCTTTGGTTCCGTTTCTTTTGTCCGTAGAAAAGAAATGAACTCGTCCATGAAGGACGAAAAACGAGCATTAATTCAAGTTGAGAACAAAAAAGTACTCAGAAAGCTAAGAGAAAACCCAGGCCGTGCGCCAGCACAAAAGAAAAAACAACCCTACTCCCCCGCTACTGTTATCTGCTCAAGCAAAATAGACCCGGTAATGATATTGCCGCGTTTATCCAGGTCATTACCAATTTCAACAAAATTCTGAAACATATCCAGCAGATTACCCGCCACGGTAACCTCACTCACCGGATACTGGATCTCGCCATTCTCCACCCAGAATCCGGCCGCACCACGGGAATAATCGCCGGTGACATTATTGATGCCAAAACCTATCAACTCGGTCACGAACAACCCGGTGTCCATCTGCTTCAATAGAGCCGACAGGTCTTTATCGCCGTGTTTTATCATCAGGTTATGCACACCACCGGCATTTCCTGTCGTCAGCAGACCCAGTTTACGGGCGGAATAGCTGCTGAGGACATAGTCCATCAGTATGCCATCTTTGATTATTGATCTTTGTTTTGTTGCCACCCCTTCATTGTCAAAGGCAGCTGAGCCCAGGGCCTTAGGAATATGTGGATTTTCCGATATGTTGATGTGTTCAGGAAAAATCTTTTTGCCTTTATGATCCAGTAGAAAGGACGATTTTCGATACAGGGCTCCGCCACTGATGGCTGAGATCAGATGAGACAATAAGCTGCCCGCCACCTGTGCTTCGTAGATGACCGGAGTCTTGCAGGTGGCGATTTTTCGGGAACCCAGGCGATCCAGTGCACGCTGGCCTGCGATTCTGCCGACTTCCTCTGCAGACTGCATTTCGGTGCGGTCACGGGCCTCGCTGTACCAGTAGTCACGTTCCATCTCCTCGCCTTCACTGGCAATAACCGAACAGCTGAGGGAGTGGCGACTACCGTAGCGCATGCCATTAAAGCCATGTGTATTGGCATAAATCCCTACCCCTTCATGGCTGCTAACCGTCGCACCTTCTGAATTACTGATGGCATCACCCATCTGGCGGGCGACTTCTTCACACTGCAGAGCAAGGTCACGTGCCGTGCCCGTATCCGGGTTCCACGGATACCAGAGATCAAGCTCGGGAAATTCTGTCGCCATCCGGTCAGCATCTGCCAGCCCGCCGCAGTCATCCTCTGCGGTTAATTTTGCGATACTGCATGCCGCATCGACGGTATGCCGGATACCGTCAGCAGTCATATCAGAGGTACTGGCCGAGCCGCTTTTTTTACCGAAGAAGACTGTCAATGACAAAGATTTATCACGATTATGTTCAATGGTTTCTATTTCGCCCAGGCGCACTGTCAACGAGGAACCCTGTGACAGACTCGCGTCGACCTCGGCACTGCTGGCACCACTGTGGCTCGCGGCAGCCAGTACCTGCTCGACCACATCCTGCAGGGGATCAGCAATGTCCTGAATATCTGGCTCCATTTTCTGCTGCAGGTATTTTGCGGTACTCATACCTCGGTACCTCCTACTGTCAGCTCATCAATTTTTAATGTCGGTTGACCGACACCGACTGGAACACTTTGTCCATCCTTGCCACAAACGCCGACACCGTGATCCAGTTCCAGGTCATTACCGACCATTGAAACCTGCGTCAGCACTTCCGGGCCGCTGCCAATCAACGTGGCGCCCTTGACCGGATAGGTGATTTTACCATTTTCTATCATATAGGCTTCAGAGCTGGTGAAGACAAACTTGCCGGATGTGATGTCCACCTGCCCGCCGCCAAAATTGACGGCATATAAACCTTTGTCCACCGAGGCGATAATCTCTTCAGGATCTGATTTGCCTGCCAGCATATAGGTATTGGTCATGCGCGGCATCGGTAAACAGGAATAGGATTCGCGTCGGCCATTTCCAGTCGCTGCCACACCCATCAGGCGCGCATTCATCTTGTCCTGCATATAGCCTTTAAGAATACCGTTTTCGATCAGTACCGTATTCTGTCCGGCTGTCCCTTCATCATCAATAGAAAGAGAGCCGCGCCTTTCTGGCAGCGTAGCATCATCAACCACCGTACACAGTTCAGAGGCCACCTTCTCACCGACACGTCCGGAAAAGGCAGAGGTTCCTTTACGGTTGAAATCTCCCTCCAGACCATGGCCTATCGCTTCATGCAGCAAAATCCCCGGCCAGCCATGACCGAGTACAACAGGCATCATACCGGCAGGGGGTGCCTTAGCTTCCAGTTTGATCAATGCCTGTTGCACTGCATCCCTGGCATATTGCAGCGCTCTGTCTGAATCGGTAAAGACAGTCAGACCAAAGCGGCCACCACCACCTGCCGATCCCTGTTCACGACTACCCCTGTCATCGACAATAACGGTAACGCTAAGCCTCACCATGGGGCGTATATCGGCGGCCAACGTACCATCACTGGCTGCAATGAGGACAATATCCTGCACCGAGGATAAACTGGCCATCACCTGAGAAACTCGCGTATCCTGTTTGCGGGCTTCGGCTTCTACTCGCTCCAGCAGATCGACTTTGGACTGATCTGCCAGTGTGCCAATTGGATCGATAGCTGCGTATAGCGCACGATTTGATTCACCTTTCAAAGCTATCGCAACCTGTTTGTTTTCACCGCCGGATGCGATTGCCTTTGCCGTATTCGCCGCCTGCTCCAGTGCCGGTAACGCCAGCTCATCAGAATAAGCAAAGCCGGTCTTCTCTCCACTAATGGCGCGAATTCCAACACCCTGATCAATATTATGACTGCCAGACTTTACCTTCCCTTCTTCCAGATTCCAGCTTTCGTGGCGGCTGTATTCAAAATAAATATCGGCATAATCGATCTGATTACTCAACAACTGGGACATCAGCATGTCCAGATCCTGATTACCGAGTGCAGTGGGTTCCAGCAAACGCTGGCGCGCCAACTCCATGATTTCTGACATATATATTTCCTTGATAGGGTCTGCCAGAGTTAGTGAAGGCAGGTAAGAGGGTTATTACGCTATAAATGGGGTCAAAGATTTTGTTTTCACATAAAACATAACACGTAAAACCTTCTTCTAATCAACATTTCAAGCGCCGATGCTTAAGGGAAGGCAGGTTTTTTCGAATATCACCTAATAGATCGAGGTCAATTTCAGATAGCACGATACCCGGCCCGCGGGAAAGACGGTTGGCTACCCGGCCCCAGGGATCTACGATCATTGAATCACCATAGGTTTCTCTGCCGTTTGCATGAAACCCCCCCTGTGCAGCTGCCAGCATATAAGCCTGATTCTCGATTGCACGTGCCCGCACTAGTACCTCCCAATGCACGCTGCCGGTAATCGCAGTAAATGAGGACGGCACAGCCAGTATCTGGACACCCTCCTGTGACAGTTGCCGAAATAATTCAGGAAAGCGCAGGTCGTAGCAGATAGCCAGACCAAGTCGGCCAAAAGGTGTATCGACGACTACCGGATCACTGCCGGCTTCTATCGTAGCAGACTCTGTATAGGCCTCAGAATTATTCAGTTCTACATCAAATAAATGTATCTTGTCATAGCGTGCAACCCGCTCCCCCTGGTCATTGAAGACCAGACAGGCGCTACGGCATTTATCTGCAGACTCTGATGCCAATGGCACGGTGCCACCGACCAGCCAGATTTTATGCCGGCGTGCGGCTTCAGCAAGAAAATTCTGGATGTGCCCATCACCAGCCTGCTCTGCTTCAGCAAGACGGTCGGAATCTTGCATCGGCATCAGGCAAAAGTTTTCCGGCAGAACTATCAGTTGCGCCCCGGAATCAGCTGCCTGTGTTATCAGCCTTCCCGCCTCAAAGAGATTTGCGGCTACGTCCGGCCCTGATGTCATTTGTATTGCTGCAACTTCAGTCATGCTTTTTCCTTAATAAAGATGCCCTAATTATCAGCTTTCTAATTTACACTAAATCAGCCACCGGGAGCAGTGTCATCCACCGAGTTTTCCGTGTCATCACTGGCATTAGTAGTCTGTATTTTTTTAACCAACGGGTTACCCCAGGAACCACTGATAGTGTATTGATAGTTAGTAGATTTTTCTATCTGATTCTTTATTGCCTTTGATGCAAGATATGTCGCTACCCCGCCCGCAGGCCCACCGAGGACATAACCGGCGATCGCGAGGTTTCCACCTAATGCAGGTAATATGGACATCTTCATATCGACATTCTCTTTTACCAGTCCCAGTTGACCTTCAAGTTTGATGGTGGCTGAAGGGCCAGACACGATCAATTTTGATATGTCGGCAATACCCTGATTTATTGAGACATCAGCATCTATAGAATCAAAAGCAAAACCTTCTTTGGACAGATCACTGAAATCCAGTTGTAGGCGACGGCGCAGGCTGTCAATATTGAATACACCGAGCAATCTCCCTGCACCTACCTCTACACCTGACAAACGTCCCCTGTCTGAATGGATTTCTAGATTGCCATTAAGAATTCCCAGTCTGTAATCATAAGGTGCGCCCTTCCAGGAAACATTACCAGTAGTACGAAATATCTTACTTTCAAAATCAAGATTTAAATCAAGTGCTATAAGCGTTGCCAGCATATCGGTACTGGTAAAATCTACATCAAAGCTTGATGTTTGGTTATTATTACGGCCGCGCCAGCGCCCATTTGCCTTCAACCTCATCTCTGGGCGGTCAAGTTTCAGTAACTGTAACTCCCATTCATAATCCGTTGCCTCCCCAATTAAAGTTAATCTACCAAGATTCATTTTATGGAAAACCAGATTCTCGATAGCAACGTCCAGCGAGGGGAAATCTACCGGATCCAGAGTCGGCTCAGTGGTAGTTTGTTTTTCCACAGCTTCATTCCAGATCAACTTTTCCAGTCGCATATTTACCCATCTTGATGAACTATCAAGCTTAAATCCAACGTCACCTTTTATTCGCTCACCATCTACTTTACCCTCCCAGCTACCATCCTTCTGACGGTCAAATATGACGTCTACATCCGCCATATCAACCTTTGAATAATAGACTCTGTCAATTTTTCCTGACATCTGCGTGACCACTGCTGGAATGCCTTCGTCACCTTCCTGTCTCTTTATATAGTTATCCCATGGATCGAGATCCAGCTTAGCTTGCTCAACGGCTACAGTGAGACCTTTTCTATCAGTACAGCTTGCCTTATTTCTGCCAACAAGCAGACATCCACCAGTTAACGCCATGACCTGTTCTTCATCAGAAAAGAACAGGTTGCCGTTGACGAATGACGGCATGGAAAAAGTAACATTAGTCTTTTTATCGGGCAGGAAGCTGACATCAAGTTGTAGTGGTAATTTTTCTTTGCTTTGTTTTGCCAGCGGGTAAGGAAAAAGAGAAGCAAGCCCTTTGAGATCAGAGCTCACCTTAAGACTGATTTTGTCCTCATCAAATCTCATCTTCCCCTGCCAGACCGCCTTGCCTTTGAGCTCCTTTGCTATCCATTCTCCAAGCAATGGCCCAAGATAGCTAGCATATGCCTCGCCTTTAGCGTCAACCTCAACCACTGGCGGCTGACCTTCCTTAAGTGTTTTCACACTGAAGGATAAGGGGCCACCCAGTTGTTTCCCCTGCAGGCTCGGTGATGACAATGACCGCTCGGTGAAATCAAGTTTGCCTTTAAGTTGTGTGATCCATGAATCATCTGGCAACTGCAATGAGGCATTAATTGTTTTGTATTCACCTTTAACATGCGTGTCAACCGTATTTGCAAGTGGGATGGAGAGATCAAGATTCATCTTCCCATGCCCCTTACCCGCAAGGTTTAATTTCCGAAAAGTAGAATTACGAAACAATGGGCCATTTTGCAGAAAATCAATTACCTTACCAAGATCACCGTGCAAGACCGTACTGACATCGACGACCTGTTTACCGGATTCAGCAAGGTGCGATAAATGTACGATACTCTTCTCCAGCTTCTGGCCATATAAATCTCGTGCGTAGCCATTCACCCACAGATCGTTTTTGCTGATCACCAGGTCAGCATCTACGCCTGTCAGCCGTGGCCACCCCGGAGCAAAATACATACTGCCAGCGCCAATGTTGGCTACCACATTGAAGCTCCTGGCCCCGGCAACTGGAAATCCTTTTACAGTTCCATCATAGTCCAGTTTTGCTGTATTCAGACGGCCACGAAACCGTGTTCCCTCAAACCATTGCCGGATACCCGGCTTCATCAGCAGAACAGGAAAATAGTGATCTGCTTTCGACAAATTACCGCCTGTGAGGTCAACATTTAGTTTTAGTAACGGCGGCAGTGAGCGATCAATCGGAATAGTCGCAATAAAGCTAGCTACAGCCTCAGCGTCTTTATTCTTCATCCAGATACGGTTACCTTCCACCTGCCAGGATTCTTTTTCTTTTTTCCAGTTTACGCTCGCCTGTAGATCATCCATCCTGAGTGGGTGTTCATATACCCTGTCAAGTACAATGCGCGATTTCATTCCCTCTGCTACAACACTGCCGCCTTTTTTAGTAACACTAATATTAGCCTGCAGGCCAGTTACAGAAGGGTACATCTGATATGCATTTATGGTCGTCTCACTGACAGACATTTTGTACAGAAAATCACTGGGCTTCTTAATTGGCCCATACAATGTGAGGCTAATATCACTTGCATTTCCCGATGGATAGAGTGATTTTACCAGCTGCACAATCTTATTTTTACTAGTTAGTGCGTCCAGTACAGGATGCAGATCGGCAAGCTTAAGCTTACTGACATGCAGGGATGATTCACCCTCGCTATAGGACACCTGTATACGACCTGTCGGCCAGGGCTTGCCTGCTACTGCAAATAATGTATTTTCAAGTGTCAATAACCATGACTCACCAGAATTCTCAAAATTGATATCAGCTTCAACACTCCGTACCGAAAATGGTGAGCCAAAATTACCCAGTGGAATTAATAAATCACGCCCTTTGATATGACCCACAGAGGACTCCAATACCCCATTAGTCCAGTCAGTCAAAAGATCCACAGACACCCTTCCCGAGACGACTGGAAGCGCCAGCTTTTCATTTACTATGCCAGGCAAACCTGAAAGCTCCAGGTCACTAATTTTAGAGCTAAGGCTGCCGTTCCATGAATCCATTTCCAGAACATTGCCGTGTATATCAAACTTCGTTGACACTACTTTCCCGAGGCTTTCTGGGAGTTTTACTGATCCTTCGAAAATATGTCTTTTACCTTTATTCTTCATGGAAAAATTAATATCGGTGACGATAAAATTCTTTTCCTTTAGGAAATGATCATGCCAGATAAAACGCCCATCACTGATTGTAATTTTATGCTGGCGAAACAATGTTGCCAGCCTGCCTTTTTTTGGTGGCGGGGCCTTGAACTTACCAATATAAAACTCCCCCTCGGGAGAACGGCTAACATGAATAACCGGATTTTTCAGGGTGATCTGCCTGAATACGAGCTTACCCTGGAGCAATGGCACAATATCCAGGTCAAGTCTCAGTTCACCCAGACTTATCTGGATGTCTTCTTTACCGCTAGCATCCTTTAGCACCAGCTTTCGCGCATACAGCGATGGATAAAGACCCTGCCAGTCAGCCGCCATCTCGCCAATCACCACTGTCTGCCCTATCTGTTTAGTCAGGTAGGTTTCAACCTCGGCCTTGCGGTCCACCAGTGCAGGTAGCCAGAATCGAAAAATGGTAATCGCCACAGCGGCAACAACGAACAGCATGACACCAAAATACCAGGCGACACGCGCACAGTGGATACAGGTAATACTGAACCAGGACCATAGGCCAGCCAGTAAATTGGTTTCCTGTTTGCTACGCATTAGTTCATACAAAAAATACTTGTGATCTGTGACATTATTATATTCTCTAACATGACTTTAATCCTGTTTCCTTTCTGTACCCGGCTTCAGCACGATATAGCTACTCCTGCAAACATCTTTCACCTTGCTGGAAGTCAAGGGTACCGCCATATCTACCGCTCGTCTGCCTAAAAACTACATCTGTCAGGGTATTCTTTACACTTCTCATTCATCATCTACAATTTTATGTAAGCCATTAACATATTTCTGGCAAGCATAGAAAACTAATAAAATAGAGAAAGAAACAATGGAAACAGTTATCGAACCAGTACTTGACAGCTTTGCAGGTAATATAGAAATAGCCATCTATATGGCAACGGAAATAGAGGATGAACTGACAGACATCTGTAGCAATAACAAAAAGCGCATCATTAAAAAATTAAACCAACTGCGTGATGGAAGGAAACACTGACAGGCGCACGCTCTCGCTCTGATTCGTAGTCAAACCATGACAACATCATACTCATCTGGCATATAAAGCGTTTCGACCTGTAATTCTATCTCCGCATTAATGAATTCCTGCAGATTTGCCAGACTCATCTGCTCTTCATTCAACAACATATCTATTACCTTTTCCGAGGCAATAATACGATAGCTGACATCTTCATATGAGTCACGCATGATTTCACGAAAGATATCGTAGCAGATGGTCTGAGCAGTTTTAACTACCGCCTTGCCATGACAAACCGGGCAGACTTCACACAGAATATGCTCAAGACTTTCACGTGTTCGCTTGCGTGTGACTTCCAGCAAACCCAGTGAAGTCATTTCGGTAATATAGCTTTTTGCCGGATCTTTCGACAGTCCGCGTTTAAGTGCACGCAACACCTGGTGTTGATGCTCAATTTCGACCATATCGATAAAGTCGATGATAATAATACCTCCAATATTGCGTAGGCGCAGCTGCCTGGCGATGGCCTGAGCTGCTTCAAGATTGGTTTTGAAGAGCGTCTCTTCCTGATTGCGACGACCGACAAAAGTACCAGTATTGACATCGATAGTGATCATTGCCTCTGTCTGATCTATGACAATATGGCCACCGGATTTAAGCGGCACAACACGGCTTAGCGCCTTCTGTATTTCATCTTCAATGGAATAAAGGTCAAAAATTGGCCGCTCACCGGGATAGTACTCAACTCTTTCAGCCAGCTCCGGTAGGTATTCTGCCGCCAGTTCGTAGGCTAGCCGCCAGGTCTCACGTGAATCGATGCGCAGCCTTTCTACATTATCCCGCACCATGTCACGCACCGTACGAACCGCCAGCGGCAAATCCCGATAAATGACATCACCGGCCTTACTTCCTTCAAGTTTCAACTGCAGCTGTTGCCAGATTTTGTGCAAAATCTCGATATCTGAACGTATCTCATCCTCTGTTGCAGTCTCAGCGATTGTGCGAATGATATACCCGCATACCACGCCCTCAACATGACTTTTTACTATATCTTTCAGTCGTTTCCGTTCACTGTCTCCTTCAATTCTCTGTGAAACTCCGATATGGGATGAGTACGGCAGAAAGACCAGATTTCTTGCAGGGATAGCAAGCCGGGTAGTCAGCCGTGCACCCTTGCTGCCGATAGGATCTTTAATTACCTGTACGACCAGCTTTTGGCCATCATGCAACTTGTGGGAGATACAGTCATCTTCTGTGGCCTTGCTTGACGTCCCGTCCATGGTATTGGGATCTATGTCGGAAGAATGCAAGAAAGCCGTGCGCTCTAACCCTATATCAATAAATGCCGCCTGCATGCCGGGTAGTATTCGCACCACCTTGCCGACATAGATATTGTTGACTATGCCACGTGCAGTACTGCGCTCAATCTGTAATTCCTGCAACAGTCCGTTCTCAACCACTGCAACGCGGGTTTCCTGCGGGGTAACGTTGATTAAAATTTCCTGGGACATTGAATTAAAACTTTGCGTCTGGTGACTAATAATTCAAATTGTACCATTGTGGATCAAAAGCAGGGGAAAGGTAGAAGGGAAAAGGAAAGTCAAAACCTTGTTAGTACAGCCGAATTTACCATATGAGAGTAAACTGTTGTGGTCAACTGTTTCCGGACACTTTGTTAAGCCTTTTCAAAAACACCCCAGATGAAGTTATCAGGGAGCAGGTATCCTCCTGCCAGGCAGCAACCTGTAGCTGTTGTACGCCTGCTTTTAGAGAAAATGTAGAAAGGTTCTCAAGTGAGATAACCAATCAGGGAACTAAAGTAACTATCAGAGGTATTATTACCGAAGAACAGGTTAAGAAAAATGTTTTAAGCTGTGCACCAAAGCTGGAAAGGTGATATGAACGATATCTGTAGTACAAACTGTAAAACAGCCCAGCTTATAGCGGCTAATCGGAAAAAGATTAGCCGCTATAAAAATTTTAGCAAGGCTGTCGTCTTTTATAAATTGCTGGGTAATCAGACGAGACAAAAAATACTTTTAATATTAATAAAAAGTGAACTTTGTGTCTGTGATATAGCTGAGTCGATTAACTTGTCCGTTCCTGCTACGAGTCAACAACTTAAAATGTTAAAGCAGGCAGGAATTCTGGTTCAACGCAATACAGGTAAAATGGTTTACTACTCATTTGCCAACCTGGAAGTCGAAGGTGTTATAACATCTTTGTTATCTAATATCATAGAGAAAATATGAACATAAACCCCGACCTAAACTCTCGCCTTAAAGATTATGAAGATTTTAATTGTTGAAGACGAACCCAAAACAGCAGCATTCGTCAACCAGGGTTTCACCGAAGAAGGCTTTGTGGTCGATGTTGCTATCGACGGCGCGGATGGACTTCATCTGGTTATGACCGGTGACTACGATTTGATCGTGCTCGATATTATGCTGCCGAAACAAGATGGTTGGTCAGTACTCCAGGAAATCCGGAAACATCGGCCTGACCAATGCGTGATCGTGCTCACTGCGCTGGATGCCCTTGCTGAGCGGGTCAAGGGCTTGAGCCTGGGAGCGGACGATTATTTGATCAAACCCTTCGCTTTTTCCGAATTGCTTGCGCGTGTACGTAACCTGTTGAGGCGTGGGTCGGTACGGCAGAAGCTGGTGCAGAGATTTGCCGATATTGAAATGGACCTATCGCGGCATCGGGCTTCGAGAGGAGGGATTCCACTGGATCTTGCCCCCCAGGAGTATCGCTTACTGGAATATCTATTACGCCATTCCGGAGAGGTGTTGACTCGTACGCGGCTCGCCGAGCAGCTGTGGGATATGAACTTTGACGGCGATAGCAACGTCATTGATGTCGCGATCCGCAGGCTGCGCAGGAAAGTCGATAATCCCTGTCAACGAAAGTTGATTCATACCCTGCGAGGTGTGGGTTATGTTCTGGATGAGCGTGACTGAGGTGGCCACTGCAAGAGAAGGTTCGATTGCTGCGCGTCTCACCGCCTGGTATGCGCTGCTCAGTGTTGTGCTGATCGCCTTCTCCGGCAGCATATTGTATTGGGTGGCAGTGAACCACCTGCGCCAGGAGGATGACAAGCTCCTTACGGCCAAGATCTCCGAGTTACGCGCTGTACTGTTACTGCATCGTAATGACTACGCGGCGTTGCGCGAGGAAGTTGAACAGGAGGCTACCTCGTTTCGAGGTATCCACCTACGGGTACTGAATGCCCAGGGTGACATCATCGCAGAAAGTCCTGTGTCCAGCACAACAGCCGGCGATGACACCCCGTTTGCCACCGCATGGCTTCAGGCTGATGAGCGCGGTCGGGATTGGGTTGCCGGGAATGGGAAGACTTACCGCGTGATGTCTAGCAACTTCGAGATAGGTTCCCGTTACACAGTACACGCGGCCATGAGCCTGTTGAAAGATGAGCAATTTCTGGCGGCCTACCGGAGTACATTGCTACTGGCCGTTGCCTTCGCCCTGTTGGTGGCCATCGCTACAGGTTATTTTATTGCCCGCAGAGGTTTGCAGCCCGCCTCCCGCCTCGCCGTTATCGTCGATGGGTTGGGCGCGGGACATCTGCACCGACGGGTTGGCGACGAAGCCTGGCCTTCGGAGCTGCGTCCACTTGCGACAAACTTTGATCACCTCCTGGCACGACTGGAAGATTCGTTCGCCCGCATCTCGCGTTTCTCGGCGGATATCGCCCATGAACTGCGCACTCCGCTCCATATTCTCCGAGGCGAAGCAGAGATCGCCCTGTCCAGGGGGCGGTCGCGTGAGGATTACCGGGCATGTATCGAATCCGCGGTGGATGAGTACGACCGCCTGTCCCGCCTGGTGGATGGGCTGTTGTTCCTGGCTTCCACTGAACAACCGGATAAGCAACTCGAGAAGCGATCACTGGACCTTACACAGGAGATCGATGCCGTGTGCGCCTTGTACCAGGCCATGGCCGACGAGTTGAGTATCACTCTGCTGGCCGGCGGTTGCGGGCAGTTGGTCGCGGATTCCAGCCTCCTGCGACGCGCGCTGGGCAATCTCGTGGCGAATGCGCTACGTCATACGCCGAGTGGTGGACGCGTCGTCGTCGAGGCGAAGACTACCCCGAACCATGCCGTCGAGATCGTCGTGAGCGATACCGGGTGCGGGATAGCGCCAGAATATATGCCGCGTATTTTCGACCGCTTTTACCGTGTTGACGGGGCCCGGCCACGGCAGGGGAAAAGCACCGGTCTCGGTCTTGCCATTGTCCGGTCGATCATCCAGTTACATGGTGGAACCGTTTCGATCGACAGCGAACCTGGTCAGGGTACGACCGTCACGCTGACATTCCCTTCCCCAGTCAATTCAACCTGACCCGGCCAATCTCTCCATCTACCGGTGTCTTCAGATTCAGCGCGAGTGAAGATGACCAAACGGTCAGGTTGTCGTCACTTTCTGGTCCCCCTTGTCTGTTTATCATACTCCGGTCAAACATAACCATTGCCCGGTGAAGCACGGAGAAGATGAAGCGCCTGTCGATTGCCTGTATGGTGCTGTTGCTCGCCGGTTGCGCGAGCTTCACGCCCAAACCACTGGATCCGGAGGCACGGCAGGTGGCGTTCGAATCACGCAGCCTCACGAGTTCCGGCGTCCGCCAGTTTATTGAACACACCCTGGACCACGCGATCGCTCCCTGGCCACCAAAATCCTGGGACCTCGCGACGCTCACACTGGCGGCCTACTATTTCCAACCCGGTCTCGATGTGGCGCATGCCCGCAGTCTGCTTGCACAAGCCCGCGTCATCACAGCAGGAGCCCGCCCGAACCCCACGCTACCCGCGTCCTTTGAGTACAATACGGATGTGCCCGCGGGCATTTCCCCATGGACCAATGGTCTGGGCATCGCTGTGCCGATCGAAACGGCCGGCAAACGAGATTACCGCATTCAACAGGCGCAGTATCTCGCACAAGCAGCAAGACTTCGTGAGGTAGATACGCTGTGGCAAGCGCGCAGTCACGTGCGGAGCAACCTCCTGTCCGCTTACCCAACCGAGGCCCTGGCGCGGCGGCAAAGAGACCTCCAGCAGGAGATAGTCCGGTTGCTGGAGCGCAGATTTGCGGTTGGATTTGCCTCCCAGCCAGAGATGACCCAGGCTCACCTTGCGCTCAATCAGGCCATACTGGCCTTGCAGAAAAATCAGACACAGCGCGCCGAGAATCTTGCCCGTGTCGCGGCCTCAGTCGGCGTCCCCGGCAACGCCATCGAAGATGTAATCATTTCTTTCGATGCTTTTAATCTGCTTCCATCGGTTTCTGGGTTGCCGTCTGTCGATATGCGGCGTCAGGCTTTGTTACACCGGCCTGATGTCCTGGCTGCGCTGGCAGATTACGAGGCGAGTCAGTCCGCACTGCAACTGGAAGTTGCCAAACAATATCCTGACATTTCTCTAGGCCCCGGCTATCTCTGGGATGCCGGCGAGGTGAAATGGTCGCTCGGGCTATCGCTTGTGCTGCCATTGTTTAACCGTAACACAGGCCCCATCGCCGAGGCAGAGGCACGTCGTAAAAAGGTGGGCGCGATCTTTTTGGCCATTCAGGCCAGAGCGATCGCGGAAGTGGAACAGGCATTGGCGGGCTACGGACGCACTGTCCAGATAGTTGATACTGCCGATACCCTGTTGCGCAATCAGAAAAAAAAGGAACAGGCCGCCAGTGCAGCCTACAGGGCTGGTGAAGCGGATCGGTTGGCACTGCTGAGCGCGCAGTATGAAACCGTGACCGCTGAGTTCACACGTGCCAACGCCCTGATGCAGGCACAGCAGATTCTCGGGCGGCTGGAGGACGCACTGCGCTCACCGTTGGGCGCTGACACGTTTATTCCTACTGCGGCGCGTGCGGTCTCATTGAAACGGGTTCACTAAGAGAAAAACATGAAGAAGAAATCAGTAGTAATTTTTGTCGCGGGTGTGGCGATAGCGGTCCTTGCCGTTTGGGGATTCATGAAGGGACGTGAAGAACTCACTCGAGAACAGCAGCATGAAGCGCCCATCAAGGTGCCGTTGCGGGTGAAAAATGAGGCAGGCGGGCCAGTGGTCACCTTCGATGCGGCTACGCAAAAAAGGGCCGATATCGCCGTAGCTGCGGCAGTACCAGGTACCCGGCATGCCGATATCGAAGCGTTAGCGGTGGTCCTGCCACCGCGAGGATTGATCGAACTGCGTAATCGCTACGTGGCAGCGACGGCACAGGCTGACAGGGCAAGTGCCGCACTGCACGCATCACGCCGGGAATATGAACGCCTCAAGGCACTGCACGGAGATGATCGGAATATCTCGGACAAGGTGTTGCAGGCAGCTGAAGTAGCCTGGCGTAGCGATGAAGCGGCCGTGCGCGCTGCGCAAGCCGCCGTCGATGCCCTCAAGCGTAGCGCAAGGCAACAATGGGGTGCAGTATTGACCTCGGCAGTGGTGGAAAATGCATCGAGCTTTCAGCGTCTCTCAATGCAAAATGAGGTGCTGCTGCGGATCGCGGCACCGTCAGGCGTCCGCTTATTGACGCCGCCTGCGACAGTGAGCGTGGTCCGGGACGATGGTCAGCTCAGTACCGCTCGGCTGATTTCCCCGTCGCCCCAGGCCGATCCGCGTATTCAGGGTCCTGCCTTTTTCTATGCGGCCGCAGCCGCAGGGTTGCTACCCGGTACCACGCTGATAACCCGTCTGCCTGTTGGACCGGAGAAAACGGGGGCCGTGATACCTGCATCTGCCCTGGTCTGGTGGCAAGGCAAGGGATGGTTCTATGTCCAAAGTAAGCCGAATAAGTTTGTGCGGCGTGAGCTTATCGGTGCAATGCCGGTCTTGGAGGGCTGGTTCGTTCCACAACTTCAGACGGCGCGAGTTGTGGTGAGAGGTGCCCAGACATTGCTCTCGGAAGAGCTACGCGGACAGATCCAGGCCGGTGACGAAGGCGGATGAACCCAATCCCTCGTACCGGCCTGCTGGCCGCTGTCATTGGTTTCTCCCTACGTTACAAGGGTGCAGTGATTACGCTTGCGCTGCTGTTTGCAGGCTATGGCCTTTACGCGTTTAGCGGTGCCCGCTACGATGTTTTCCCTGAGTTTGCTCCGCCTCAGGTGTCAATCCAGACGGAGGCCCCCGGCCTGGCGCCGGAACAGGTCGAGGTGCTGGTAACCCAGCCCATCGAAAACGCAATCAGCGGTGTGCCGGGTGTGCAGGCACTGCGCTCGCAGTCGATTCAGGGACTGTCAATTATCACCGTTACCTTTGATCCCAAAAGCGATATCTACCGCGACCGCCAGAATCTGGGTGAACGCCTGGCCACCCTGGCGACGCAGATGCCTGGCGGAGTGGGGGCTCCCGGGATGTCTCCATTGACGTCCTCCACCAGCGTGGTGCTGGTGGTTGGTCTCACTTCACCAAAGCGCTCGCTGATGGAATTGCGCACGATTGCCGACTGGACGCTCAAGCCACGCCTGCTTGCTGTACATGGTGTATCCAAGGTGGCGGTATTCGGCGGTCAGGTGAAGGAGTATCAGATTCAGGTCGATCCCCGCAAGCTAGTCAAGTATGGATTTGCCTTGAGTGATGTTCTCGCAGTCGCTCGACGTGCTACCGGGGTGCGTGGCGCAGGGTTCATCGACAACGCCAACCAGCGCATCGTTCTACAAACCTACGGCCAGTCCCAGAACGCCGAACAGCTCGCACAAACTATCCTGCGCCACCAGGACGGCGCCAATCTAACGCTGGCCGATGTCGCCCAGGTACGTATGGCACCCGAGCCGCCCATCGGCGCTGCCACCGTTGACGGGGTGCCGGGTGTGCAACTGGTTATCTCCGGGCAATACGGCACCAACACCCTGGCGGTCACCAGGGCTCTGGAGCGTTCACTAACCAGTTTACGGCCGGCACTCGCATCCGAACAGGTGGTACTGCATACCGAGGTATTCCGGCCTGCGGACTTCATCCAGAGCGCGACCCGTAACGTACAACATTCCCTCATCCTGGGCGCGATCCTGGTGGTGGCAGTGGTAGTACTCTTCCTGTTTAACTGGCGTACTTCAGCCATCTCCCTTGCCGCCATTCCACTGTCCATGCTGGCTGCGGTCACTATCCTCAATCAGCAAGGTTTTAGCCTCAACACCATGACGCTGGGCGGGCTGGCCATTGCCATCGGGCTATTGGTCGATGATGCCATTATTGTGGTCGAGAATGTCTACCGGCGGTTGCGGGAAAATCAGCATGTCCCGCAGCCGTCGCCGGTCTTCCTGGTGGTGTTCGATGCCACGCTGGAAGTGCGCAGCGCCGTAGTCTATGCGACGCTGGCTATTGCACTGGTACTCATACCGGTGCTCACGCTTTCGGGGCTGGCCGGACGGTTATTCTCCCCCCTCGCGATCGCCTATCTAACGGCGACCCTGGCTTCGCTAGTCGTGGCAATTACTGTCACGCCGGCGTTGTGCCTTGCACTTCTTCCGGGGAGCGTACTCCCCGAACGCGACGCGCCAGTTGCCCGCTGGCTGAAGAAGAAGTACCGCTCGCTTATTGCCGGGGTCGAACGGCGCTATCGTCCCGTGATCGTGGTGGTCGGGTCGTTTATGCTGGCGGGACTGGTGGCACTGCCTTTCTTTGGCGGTAGCTTCCTGCCTGAGCTCAAGGAAGGGCACTACATCGTGCATATGGCGGCAGTGCCCGGTACCTCGCTCACCGAATCGCTACGCATTGGTCGCCAGGTATCAGCAGAACTGATGCGGCTTCCCATCGTGCGCGCGGTCAGCCAGCGGGTTGGCCGGGCCGAAAAAGCCGACGACACCTTTGGCACCCACTACAGCGAATTCGAGGTAGATCTTAAGCCGCTGTCCGGAGAAGAGGCCGAGTTTGCCCAGGTGGACATTCGCAATGCCCTGGCGCGCATCCCCGGCGTCAACTTTGCCGTCAATACCTTCCTTACCGAACGTGTCGAGGAAACGCTTTCTGGTTACACCGCTTCCGTGGTGGTCAATATATACGGTAATGACCTCGATACCCTTGATGCCGAGGCTCTGCGAGTCGCACAAACCTTGAACCAGATCCCGGGTGCTACCGAAATCCAGATCCAGTCCCCACCAGGTGCGCCGCAGATAGGGGTTCGGCTGCGTCCTGAAGCACTGGCGCGTTGGGGGTTTGATGCGGTGGACGTGCTTGATGTGGTGCAGACTGCCTTTCAAGGGGCGTTAGTCGGTCAGGTCTATAGCGGTAACCGCGTATTCAACGTGAACGTTATTCTGTCGCCGTCCGAGCGCAAAAGCATCACGGACATACGGACGCTGCCGCTGCGCAATACCGCGGGCACCTTTGTGCGCCTGGGCCAACTGGCCGAGGTCTATGCGACATCTGGTCGCTATGTGGTGTTGCACAACGGTGCCCGCCGTGTTCAGGCAATCACCAGCAACGTCACTGGTCGGAACGTGACCTCCTTCGTCGCGGAGGCGAAGCGACGCATCACACAAAATGTTCGCCTTGCGCCTGGAAACTACGTGGAATTCGGTGGTACTGCTAAAGCCCAGGCCGCATCAGTACGGGATTTGATCGTTAATTCAACGATTGCCGCCATCGCCATCGGCTTGTTATTGTGGATCGTGCTGGGATATGCGCGAAACCTCTTTCTGGTGTTGCTCAACCTGCCCTTTGGCCTGACAGGAGGCGTCCTGGCCGTGTTTGCGACCGGCGGGGGTATCTCTTTGGGTTCTTTGGTAGGCTTCGTTACATTATTTGGCATCACGCTGCGCAATTCCGTGATGCTGCTCTCCCACTACGAGCATCTGGTCACCGTCGAGGGTATGCAGTGGGGACCGGAAACAGCGCTACGCGGTGCAATGGAACGCTTGACGCCGATCCTTATGACCGCACTCGCCACTGCTTTGGGTCTGTTGCCGCTGGCTATCGGCAGTGGTGCTCCAGGACGCGAAATCGAAGGTCCAATGGCGTTAGTGATCCTGGGCGGACTCTTTACCTCTACCGCACTTAACCTGCTCGTGATGCCGAGTCTGGCACTACGCTACGGCCGGTTTATGGCAGCAGATTCACAGTGTGAATTCCCGGTGCAGGCCGCACAAACACCCGATGAGTAGGAATAGGAATAGGGGTCAAGGGAATAGGGGTCCAAGGAATAAAAGGGAATAGGGGTCAAACCTATTTGACTATGTATAAAAACTGAATTAACCTTTCAGCCATGCCCAGACCTCCCCGAATTGAATATGAAGGAGCGTTTCATCATGTAATGAACCGTGGCCGAGATCACAGAGCCATCTTTCATAATGATACGTACTTCAATGCCTTTCTTGAAACGTTGCAGGAAGTCTGCCAACGTTTTGATGCAGTCATTCACGCATACTGCCTGATGACGAATCATTACCACCTACTACCCGGCCTTGGCCATACTGGCAGTGCATTATATGCTATCAATAAGATTAGGCATGAATTTGGAAGTAGCAAGTGGAAGAAGGAAGTAAAAAAAATGGGGAAGTTCTTATACATAGTCAAATAGGTTTGCTATTCTCATACTATTCTTCATTTTATTATGCTGGGAGTAGGTAAGCTTAGGGATACGGATAGGTTCAATGCGATAGATACGACCAAGCTCGCAAAAAGATGCTTTAGCGCAATAAAGAAGATTTCGGATCATTTAGATATCTCTGGCTTGGAGTGGATGGTTGAATTGAAAGAGAAACTCGAAACTGGTCTGAAAATCGTATAACAACACGCTCAAATTCGTTCCGGCAAAAACCCGCCTCCACCGGACGCGTAAACGCGCCGCTTAGCTCAACGTTGATATGATTCCCCCTGTCAACAGGTAATAGCAATCCAGACCAAAAGTGTTTTTGGTCTAGATCTTTTTAAATAATTAGATGTGGGCACGGAGTCAGTAAAACGACGGTTGCTCGTGCTGATATTCGTGGATTGGTTACCTACCTTACTTGTGTACGTCGCGAAGCTGACCTCTGTCTAGGTGCGAGAATCAAACATTTTGTTTGTCTCTTAACG